>USQA01000016.1 GCA_900556695.1 uncultured Clostridium sp. | reverse complement strand
AATGGTAGGAGATGCAATATTTGTAAAAAAAGTCCCAGAAAAAGAAATAAAAATTAATGATATTATTTCTTTTCATGATGGCGAGTGTATAAATACTCATAGAATAGTAGGCGTTTCCGAAGAAAATGGAATAAAAATGTATAGAACAAAAGGAGATAATAATAGGGGGGAAGACAAAGAAAAAGTAAGCTATAGTCAAATAGAAGGGAAATACTTATTTAAAATTAATAATTTTGGTAACTTAATAAAAGTTCTGCAAAGCAAAGTAACATTAGTTATACTAATATTATTAGTTTGCCTTAATACATATTTCAATTACAGATTAAAATATAAAAGAAAGGCAAGAAGAGAGAAAAGAAAGAAATATGAGCAAAACAATATTTAGTTGTGTGTCTGATCAAATATCAATGATACTATATATTCACATAGTTCTTTCTCTGATAATTTACTATTTGTTTTTAACCAAAAAATAATAGTGTTAATTACAGCACCTGAATAAAATTGAGCAATTATAGATATGGGAATTTCATGATAAATTTCCATATCTTCTTCTTTTTCAAGCATTTCAGTAATATAAGATATGCAAGCATTAGTAAAAAGAGCTACTATATTATTGTTAGAATTATTTTTTAATACATTTTTAAAAAATTTCTTATTATCTGCAATATATTCTAGTAAACTCATAATTAAATTTGTATAGAATTCTCTTAAATTAGAATATTTATTATATTTGATTTTTTGAGTTAATTCATCCTCAACATCTTTTATACAATATTCTAATAATTCATACTTATCTGAAAAATGGCTATAGAAAGTAGTTCTATGTACCATTGCTAAATTACATATATCATTAACTTTTATCTCTTCAAAAGATTGATGTGCTAAAAGTTCAAATAGTGCATTTTTTAATAATATATATGTTCTTTTTACTCTTAAATCATTCATTTATATCACCTAATATTATTTTACAACTTTTTTATACAAAAGTAAAGATAATATACAAATGTATATACAAATAATTAAAAATGTAGGATATCTTTACAAAAGTATATATTTGTTGTTGCAAAAATAGAAAAATCTCCTATAATAGTTTATTAGAGATTAATTTAGGAGGTCGTCGAAATGAAAAATAAAAAATTTATGAAAGCAATTATAATAATAGCAGTTATAATAATTCCAGTATTATATAGCTTTTTTTATTTAAAAGCATTCTGGGATCCATATGGAAATTTACATGATATGAATATTGCTATTGTTAATTTAGATGAAGGAGATAATGATGAAAATTTAGGAACTGAATTAGTAAACAAATTAAAAGATAAAGACACTATGACAATAACAGTTTTAAATAATAGTGATGAAGCTCAAGAGGGGTTAGTAAATCAAGATTACTATGCTACAATAACAATTCCTAAAAACTTCACAAAAGATTTGAATAACGCTGAAAATTCAGATAGAAAAGTTACAACAATATCATATTCACCAAACCAAAAAAATAATTATTTAGCATCACAAATAATTAATAAAGTAGTAACTACAGTTGAAACAGAGTTAAGAAGTGAAGTAAGTAAAAAAGTAGTTGGAAAATTATCTGATAAATTAGAAGAAGTTCCAGATAAAATGGGAGAAATTTCAGATGGTGCAAATCAACTACAAGATGGTACATCACAATTACAAAGTGGATTACAAGAATTAAATAAAGGAACAAATAATTTAAGTACTAATTATGAAAAATTTGATTCGGGAGTAGATAGTGCATATGCAGGAAGTGAAAAACTTGCAAATGGTTTAAATAGCTTAAATTCAGGCGCTGATGAAATTTATTCTGGAACAAGTCAATTAGCAGAAAAAACAAACACATTAAATGCAGGAGTTAGTAGTTATGTAAAAGGTGTTAATCAATTAGTTTCAAGTGTTAATTCAACTTCAACTCAAATACAAAAGGTAGGAGAAGATTTAGTAAATTATCAACAAACTCATAATCCAGACGCACTTAATGATGCTGCTAAAAGATTACAAGGAATGCAAAGTTCTTCAGCCGGAAGCGCACAATTATTAGGAACACTTCAATCAAAAGGAACAGAATTAGAACAAGGTGTAAATCTTCTAAACACAAAAGTACAAACTTTAAATTCTGGAATGTTTACATTAAAACAAGGAATTAGTAGTGCAAAAACAGGAAATGAAGAATTACAAAAAGGATTAAAAAAACTAAGTACTAATTCAAAAACCATAAAAGAAGGAACAAAACAATTAAGCAACGGTTCTAGTCAAGCATTAAGCGGAAGTCAAACATTATTGAATGGTACAAATACATTTAAAAATGAAATTAATAACGGAATAGAAAATACTCAAGAAGAATTAAAGAATTTAAACGGATTAGATGAATATACATCAGAACCAGTAGAAGTAGACGAACAAGATTACGCACAAGTAGATTCTTATGGTGTAGGATTCGCTCCATACTTTATGTCTATATCTTTATGGGTTGGTGCATTAATTATGCTAATCATATTCTATTATGATCCTGAAGACAGATTTAAATTACTTGGTAGAAATGCTCAAAATAAATACTTACGTGCTGGATTATATTTTGCAATTTCAGTAACACAAGGAATTGTATTAGGATTTATCTTAAAGGCAGGATTAGGATTTGGAGTTACAAACATTTGGCTATATTATGGAACATGTATTTTAACATCTATTGTATTCTTTAGCATATTACAATTTTTAGTAATAAAGCTAGGAGATGTAGGAAAATTTTTAGGTATATTATTATTGGTATTACAATTAGCAGCAAGTGGAGGAACATTCCCAATAGAAACAGTACCAAAATTCTTCCAAAGTATATATAAATTTATGCCAATGAATTATACAATTAGATTAATAAAAGAATCACTTATAAAAGTTGATAATGGAATGATCGCAAAAAACGCATGTATATTAGTTGGAATATTTATAGTATTTATGGCTATTACATTAATTGCAGATTATTTAAAAACAAAACATGATAAAAAGGCAAATGTAGCTAACAAAAATTAAGAAATAAGAAGAGCGCTTCTTGTAGGTGCTCTTTTAGATTTTATAAGTAAATTTTATTTTCAGTAAATAGTATATTAATATTTTTCATTAAAACTTTTGAGGCTTCACGGGTTATCCGTGTGCTAGCGCTACTCAAGCTTTTAATTCAAAATATTAATATACTATTTACTGAAGAAGTAAAAAAGTTATCTGCTTTATTTTTCTACTTTTTACGACAAATAGTATTCCAAAATTAGTAAAATTTCATATTATATATAAATGTAATATGAAAGGGGGAATTAATAAGTTTTGGATGTAAAAGGCAAAAAAATTGGATTTGTACTAACAGGTTCATTTTGTACATTTAAAAAAGTAATACCTAAAATTAAAGAATTAATAAAATTAGAAGCTCAAGTAATACCAATAATGTCATATAATAGTTATGATTTAGATACTAAATTTGGTAAAGCAAAAGATTTTATTAATGAAATAGAAAAAATAACAGGTAAAAAAATTATTCATACAATTCAAGATGCAGAACCAATAGGACCAAAGCAAATGACAGATATAATGATTGTAGCTCCATGTTCTCGGAAACACTATGTCAAAACTTGCTTGTGATATAGTAGATACACCAGCAGTAATGGCTGTGAAATCACATTTAAGAAATCGGCTTACCAGTAGTTATTGCACCATCTACTAACAATGGTCTAAGTGGAAATGCAGAAAATATAGGAAAATTATTAAATCGTAAAAATTATTATTTTGTTCCATTTAGACAAGATAATCCTATAACAAAACCAAGATCAGTAGTATTTGATTCTGAATATATAATAAAAACTACAAAACTAGCTTTAGAAGGGCAACAAATAAGTCCAATACTTTTGTAATGATATTTAGTTAATTTTTATAAATATATTAATTTGAAAAAGTTGTATATAGAATAATAATATGGTAAAATACCAATAATAAAAAAATAAGAGGGATTGTATATGGAAAAAGAAGTTAAAAAAGAAGAAGTAAAAAATGTTAATACAAACGATGCTAATCAAAAATGGGAATTTAGTATTCTAGGAATCAGCATTTGGAAAATATTTGCGTATTTTATAATATATAGTATATTAGGATATATTATAGAAACATTATTTGGAATAGCCACAAAAGGGGTGTGGGAGAGTAGACAAAGCTTTTTATATGGACCTTTTTGTGCAATATATGGGGTAGGAGCTGCATTAATGATTATATTTCTTCATAAATACTCAAAAAGATATAATACATTATTTGTGTTAGGATTTATAATTGGCTCAATAGTTGAATACCTTGTAAGCTTTTTGGGTGAAATGATGTTACATGTAAAATGGTGGGACTATTCTAACATGCCTTTAAATATTAATGGAAGAATATGTGTTTTCTTTTCGATATTTTGGGGATTTTTAGCTATATATTTAATATGTTCTGTAAATCCTAAAATTGATGATTTAATTGAATGGTTTAAAAGTAAATTTTCTATGAAAACATTAAAAATAGTAATCTCAATAACAATTATTGCTTTATTTATAAATTGTATAATAACAGGAATAGCTGAGAATTTATTTTTAATAAGAATGGAAGTAGAGCATGACCTAAATGTAGAAAATAAAGATCAAATTATAAGTTTATATCATAATATATATGATAATGAAAAACTATCAAATTTTATAAATAAATATTTTAGCAATAAAAAAATGATAAGGACTTTTCCAAATTTAAAGATACAAGACAAAGATGGAAATATTATATATATGGATAGCTTGCTACCAGATATACAACCATATTATATAAAAGTACATGATAAAAAAGGACTTATATAATAAAAGTAAAAAAGAATAGGGGATAATAAAACCTATTCTTTTTTATATGAAAATTCTATTATTTTTTGTTCAGCATATAGTAAATTAATATTTTTCATTAAAACTTTCGAGGTCTTACGGGTTATCCGTGAGCTAGCGCTGCTCAAGCTTTTAATTCAAAATATTAGTTTACTATATGCTGTAGTATGCAATATGAAAGAAAAACGCATAAATTTTCATTTGATTTAAATATTTGCTAAAGGATTACGTTCAACAGCATTTCTAATTTGTTCATTATTAACATGAGTATAAATTTCTGTTGTAGAAATACTTTCATGTCCTAAAAGTTCTTGCAAAGCCCTTATATCTACTTGTCCATATTGATACATTAAAGTAGCTGCAGTATGGCGTAATTTATGCACAGAATATTTTCTTGTATCTAAACCTGCTTTTTCTAATTCTTTTGAGATAATATGTTGAACAGTTCTATTACTAATTCTTTCACGTCTCTCGCTTAAAAATAGGGCTTTTTCTGAATTTTTATTATCATGTTTAATTCCTTGTTTAGGTTTTACTTCTAAATAATCAGCAATAGCATTCATACAAGCTTTGTTTAAATAAATTGTTCTTTCTTTATTTCCTTTACCAATAACATTTAATTTGCAATCACTAAAATTAATATCCTTGACATTTATATTAACTAATTCTGAAAGACGCATACCGCAATTTAAAAATAAAGTTGTAATAGCATAATCTCTTTGATAATTTCTATTATCTTCATCAGAAGCTGCATCTAATAACTTTTTGCTATCATCTAATGATAAATATTTAGGCAATCTTTTATCTTGTTTTGGATTCTCTAGATTTTGTGCAGGGTTAATTTTTAACAATCCTGCTTTTTGAGATAAATATTTAAAAAATATTCTGATTGTAGAAGCTTTTCTAGCTCTTGTTGCAGCTTTGCTATGGTGAGTATTGCTTAAATAAGATAAAAAAGCATGAATATCTTCTAATTTTACTTTTTCTAAATCTTCTATTGTTATATCATCAATTGTTATTTTATTAAATTCAGTTTCAGAAGTCATTTTAAAATGAATCTTAATAAATCTTAAAAACATACCTAAATCATAATTATATTCTTTTATACTATTAGGTGACTTATTTAATATTGTCGCTGAATAGTCTAAAAAAGCATTTAGATATTCAGGGTTTTCATCTCTTTTTATCATAAGTTTCACTCTCCATTTATTATTAAAGTTATAATTGCATGACTATCTAAATTATCATGAAAAACATGATTTTTATAGCACAAATTAAATTCTATATTAAAATTATTTTTATTAAATAATACAATAACAATACTTTTGTCTTTATTTTCGAAAGCTGTTCCAGAAACATTATCTGTAAATGTACTTAAATTAATTCTTTTAGCACCTGGTTTTATATATTTACTAAAATGAGCAATATAATAAAATGAAGGTGTTTTTATATAATTAGAATGATTTTTATTTATCATTATAGGGCTATTGCAGTAATTCTTTTTATGGTTTGGCCCGTCCATTATATTCTAATACCATATTCCAATCTATAAAACCATTAACGCCATTATTTAAATCTCCAATAATTTCACTCGCATACATTTCTGCATTGAATAATTCGTCACTAGGATTAAAATTTGAATATCCTGTACAACCCTCAGTGTGTATTAATAATTTATTAGGAAACAATTTATTAAGTTGACTAAGATTTTGAAAGTGACTACCTGTATACCAGTGAAAAGCTATTCCAGAAGCATAATTAAGAGCTCCATTTTGTACTAAGCAATTTATTGATCGTTCTAAAATATTATCTTTATTATGATCCCATATTAAAAATTTAGTTTTTAAATTATTTTCTTTGAAAATAGGGAAGAGGTAATTTCTTAATAAATCTGATTCTTCTTCAGCTGTATATCTACAAGATTCCCAAGATTGACTAGCATTAGGTTCATTTTGTATTGTCATATAATCTATATTTATATTTTCTAACATATAATTTTGTACATATTTTACCAAATATTTGGCCCATGTTTTCTTATATTTTTTTAATAATCTACCTCCATTATTTAAATCATTATTATCTTTCATAAAAGCAGGAGGAGACCAAGGAGAAGATACAAATTTTATATTTTTGTTTCTTTCTTGAGCAGATTTTATAGTTGGTATAATATATTTTTGATCTCTTTTTATATTAAAATCAGATAGATTATCTTTATATGAATAAGAATAACTATTCAATGAAAAATCACAACTACCAATAGGTAATCTGCATAACGAATAATTTAAACCATCTTTTAAAAAATAATCATCAATAATATTATTATATATTTTTTCATCAACAGTACTTAAAGAATAGCCTGTACTTTCTGTAAAAGCCCCTCCAAATCCTAATAAAGTTTGAAAACTTTGCTTTTGATCAACACTAATAACATCAAATTCAATTATATTAGAAGAGGTAGGAAATGCTATTTTTTCAGTTTTGTGAAGAAATAATTTTCTTTTTATATTTGTTTCTATTTTAGTAAGTATCATTACAACCTCCAGTATTATAACAATTAAAATTATATAATATAATAATACTTTATAAATGAAATTATATACCAAAAACACAAAAAAGAAAAGACCTAATAATATGCAATTATTAGATCCTTAATACGGAACTATTTTGTTTTTTTACGAGATAAAAATCCCACAATAACACATAAACAAGTTCCCGCTAATTCACCTAAGCCCAAGCCGGATAATAGTGCAAAACCAACCGGAATTGATTTAAAAATTAAAAAACCTGCATACATTCCAGCAAATGCGCTTACCAAGTAAATTGGCATTAATAATTTCCGCATACAAAGTCCCTCCTTAAGTTGATAAATAACGGAATAAAAGTTTTGCTAAATATAGCATAAACTTAGTTAAAATGTAACTTATATAATTATAACATACAATAAAAGATTTTTCAATTTAAAGGTTTGTATTATATTAAAAATATGATATACTATAAATATACCAATCCAGCGGGGGTAAGGAAGTGATAAATTTGAGAAAAAAAGCCCAAACAAGCAAAGAAAGAGAATTACCTAAAGCATTACTAAAAAATGATAAAGATAATATAAGTGAAGGTAATTTAGATAAAAAAAATAAAAGAAAAAATAAAAAAGATAAATCTAAAAATGTATTAAAAATAGTTATTATTTTTATAGTGATATTAATTATATGTTTTGGAACTTGGCTAGGAATAATTACACATAGATGGAAAAAAATTGCTAAAGATATGCTATTAGATGAAAACTCTGTTGTAAAAGACACAAATAGCAATGTTATTGCTAAGTTAGGAAGCGAAAAAAAGAAAGAAAAAACTAAATTATCAGATATGCCAAACAATTTAAAAAATGCATATGTAGCAATTGAAGATGAAAGATTTTATTCTCATGGCGGTGTAGATATTAAAAGAACAGGTGCAGCAATTGCTTCTTATGTACTGCATGGAGGATCTTCTTCATATGGTGGAAGTACTATAACTCAACAATTGGTAAAAAATTTAACAGGAGATTCAACAGATAGTATATCTAGAAAAATAAAAGAATGGTGGAAAGCATTTCAAATTGAAACATGTACAACTAAAGATCAATTATTAGAAGCGTATTTAAATATTATATATGTTGGACCTAATATATATGGCATAGAAGCTGGTAGTCAATATTATTTTAGTAAATCATCAAAAGATTTAACTCTTGAAGAATGTGCTTTTTTAGCAGGAATTAATAATTCACCCAATTCTTACAGCCCATTCGAAAATAAAGATAATTCAGAAAAAATAAAGAAAAGAACAAAAATAGTTTTATCAAAAATGCTAGAGTTAAAATACATAGATCAAGAAAGCTATAATAATGCAGTAGCTAAAGTAGATTCAGGATTAAAATTTAAAAAAGGTGATATAACTTCAGGAAATGGTGTATATTCATATCACACAGATGCACTTATTCCAGAAGTAACTAAAGATATTCAACAAAAATATCATATTTCTGAAACATTTGCTACTAATTATATAAATATGGCTGGATTAACAATATATAGTACTCAAAACACTGATATACAAACAAAAACTGAAAACGAATTTGAAAAAAGCAAATATTCTTTAGCTTCAAAAAATGGTGGAAACTCTTCCCAAGCAGCAATGGTAATAATTGATCATAAAACAGGATATGTTACAGGATGCACAGGAGGATTAGGAAAGAAAACAGAACCAAGATCTTTAAATAGAGCAACACAAAGTATTAGACAAACAGGTTCTGCTATAAAACCTATAGCAGTACTCGCTCCTGCCATAAGTAAAAAAATGATTACAGCAGCATCTATTTATGATGATACAGAAAGAGATTTTGCAGAAGGATATCATCCAACAGATTATAATCCATCATTAGGAAAAGTAACTGTAAGAAGAGCTGTAGAATCTTCGCAAAATATACCATTTGTAGAAATCATGGAAAAATTAAAACCATCAAAATCTATAAAATTCTTAGAAAAAATGGGAGTTACGACATTAACAGAAGAAGATAATAATTTAGTATTAGCTTTAGGAGGATTGCAAAAAGGTATTAGTCCTTTAGAAATGGCTGGAGCATATGCAACAATTGCTAATGATGGAGTTTATATTGAACCTACATTTTATAATAAAATAGAAAATAAAAATGGAACATTAATTATAAAAAGTAAACAAAAATCTAGAAGAGTTTTTTCAAAAGAAGTAGCTTATATACTAAAAGAATTGCTAACTCAACCAGTAACAGGAACAAATGGTACAGCAACATATTGTGCTATATCTGGAATAGATGTTGCTGCTAAAACAGGTACAACAGATGAAAATTATGATAGATGGTTATGTGGATTTACTCCATATTATACAGCCGTTACATGGTATGGATATGACCAAAATGAGTCTATTCATTTTAATAAAAAGAATCCAGCAGGGTTATTATGGGCAAATGTAATGAGTAGAGTTCATACAGGATTAAAAACAGCAAAATTTGAAAAACCATCGGCGGTTTCTTCAGTTACTATATGTCCAGAAACCGGAAAAAAAGCAAGAACTGGTTGTCAAAATACATATACAGAATATTTCTTATGGGGAACTGCACCAGGATTATGCGATAAACATACTGGAAGTGAATTTAAAAATAATAACAATACAAATAATGAAAAAATAACAAATAAAGTACAAGAAATTGTACAAGGAATAACAGAAGATATTGATTCTGAAGATCCTCAACAAACAACTATAAACTCACAACAAAACACAAATAAAAATACTACAACAAATAAAAATAATGACAGCAAAAATGATACAAAAAACACTAGTCCAAGCAAAACAAATGTAACAACTAATACTAATTCTAAAAATACAACAAATACAACAAAAGAAAACACATCATCAAATACTAATACTAGTCAAACAACAAACTCAAATAAAAACAATGCAAATTCAACTTCAAGCTCTAATTCATCAGTAAGTAAAGACAATTCAAATAATGAATAATAAAAATAATTAAGTCAAGGAGTGATTTAGACGAAAAATCATAAACAAATAAAAAAAGATAAATTAGCACAAACACAAAATAAAGATGATGTAAATAAAAATGCAAAAAACAAAAATAGATGTAAATGGTGCAACTTGCAAAACCCTTTATATATAAAATATCATGATGAAGAATGGGGCAAACCAAACTTTAATGAAAATTATTTATTTGAAATGTTGATATTAGAATCTTTTCAAGCAGGGCTTTCTTGGGAATGCGTATTAAACAAGAGAAAATATTTTGAAAAAGCATATGATAACTTTGACATAAACAGGATATGCAATTATAGCGCAGAAAAAGTAGAAGAATTATTATCAAATGAAAAAATAATAAGAAACAAATTAAAAATAAACGCTAGTATAAATAATTCAAAAATATTTAAAGAAATTCAAAACGAATATGGCTCATTTGGTGAATATTTAAAACTATTTACTAATGGTAAAATAATTTATGAAACAGAAAAAACCACATCAAAATTATCAGATGACATCTCAAAAGATTTAAAAAATAGAGGAATGAAATTTGTAGGCTCAACAATAATATATTCATATTTACAAGCAATTGGAGTTATATATTCTCATGAAAAAGAATGCTTTATGTATTTAAAATAATATCAAAAATAGAGTAAATAAAAAATTTGCTCTATTTTTTAATGTTTCAATATTGTAAGGTGAAAAATATCAAAAAGATGATATAATATAATTAGTAAAAAGAAAAGGGACGAATATTAATGAAAAAAATATTAATTGTAGAAGATGAAAAAATTATAAGAAATGAATTAAAAACATTATTAGAAAATTCTGGATATGAAGTATCGGCAATAGAAAACTTTAATAATACCAAAGAAGATATAATAAAATCAAAAGTTGATTTAGTATTGCTAGATATAAACTTACCAAATGTAAATGGAGAAATTCTATTAAAAGAAATACGAAAAGAAACTAATATTCCAGTAATAATGGTAACAAGTAGGGTAGGAGAGGTAGATGAGGTTTTATCTATTTCTTACGGTGCAGATGATTATATTACAAAGCCATATAACCCAACGATCTTATTACTAAGAATACAAAATATATTTAAAAGGATGGAACTATCAAAAGATGACATGAATTATGATGGTATAATGGTAAACCCACAAAAAGGAATATTAGAGCAAGATGGAAAAATACTAGAATTATCAAAAAACGAAATGATAATCTTTACATATTTACTATGTAATCGTGGAAAAATTGTAACTCGTGATGATTTAATGACTGATTTATGGAACAATAATGAATTTATAAATGATAATGCTTTAACAGTTAATATTAGTAGATTAAGAAGTAAACTTCAAGACTTTGGCTTAAAAAACAAAATAGAAACCAGAAAAGGGCAGGGGTATAAATTATTATGAAAT
>USQA01000015.1 GCA_900556695.1 uncultured Clostridium sp. | reverse complement strand
ACGAAAATAGCATATGAATATAGGAATAGATATTGACGATACAATAACAGAAACATCTGAATTTTTAATGACTTATGTAGCAGAATATTTTTCAATAGATATAAATTACCTAATAAGAAATAATATATGTTATAATAACTTGCCAAAACAATATAAAGAAAAAGAAGTTGAATTTGGAAAGTCTACATTTGGAAGAGTTTTGCTAGATGTTAAACTAAAGCAAAATGCAAAAGAAATAATAGACAAATTAAAAAAAGAAGGTAATAAAATTATAATTATTACAGCAAGAGATAAAACGATATATGATGATCCGTTTGGATTTACATTAAAACAATTAAAAAAACTAGGGATTAAATATGATAAATTAGTTTGTTCATTTGACAAAAGACAAGTTTGCATTAATGAGGATATAGATTTATTTATTGACGATTGCATTGATAATTTAAACAAAGTAGAAGATTCAGTAAATAAAGTTTTATTATTCAATAGTCAAACCAATATAGGGAAAAATAATAATTTTACTAGAGTTAATTCTTGGAAAGAAATTTATGAATATATTAGTGAGTACAAAAAAGTTAAAGATTTGTAAGATTATATTTAATAATACAAATTTTAGCAAGAAAACTTATAAAAATTAAAATAACAATATCAAGTAGCGAAAGTGTAAGTCCAGAGAAAGGGCTTACGTTTTTTTGTCTCAAAAAATAGAAGGAGTGTGTAAAATGGAAAAAACACAAAAATGTGATTTTTTGTTGAAGAAAGTAAAATTTTGTAATATAATAATATAGACATTAAATGCTGTCTAGTCTATGTCTGCGACTAGATGGTATTTTTTCGCGTTCAAGAGAAAATACCGAGAACTTTTAAAGAAAGGAGGAGGTATATAATGCCTAAAACAAAGTTTCAAAATTTTATATTTACTTTAATGACTGCTGTTTTGATGGCTTATTGCATGATAGTTTATAGTATATCGATAAATTCACCAGAAGGTCTAACAAATCAAAATTTTTTAATAGCATTAAAAGAATTTCCAATAGAAGAGATTATTGTTTTTTTATTAGCATTTTTTGTTGCAAGTCCTATTGCAAAAAGATTGGCATTTAGAATAGTGAATCCAAAGGAAGATAATAAAATGTTTATTATTTTATCTATTCAAACATTTACTGTTTTAGTAATGGTAGGCTTAATGAGTATATATGCTTTATTTGCACAACATTTGATAAACAGTAATATTGTATGTAATTACATAGAGTTATATTGTAAAAACTTTATTATGGCTTATCCGTTACAAATATTTTTTGTAGGACCATTAGTAAGAAATGTTTTTAGAATAATATTTAAAATAACGACAATGGAATATGCTATGGTTAACCAAAATAATGTGAAGAATTTTCGTAGTAAATATATTACTTAGAGAAAAAATAATATATAAAAAGAGGTGAAATCATTAATAGATTTACCTCTTTAAAAATTATGATTTCATTTCAAAATCACTAATAGAATAACCTAATTCATTTAATTTAGAATATAATTTACTAATAGGCATTCCTAAAATATTATAGTAATCTCCTTCAATTTTATCAACAAAAATGGATGCTTTACCAGCAATAGAATAACCAGCTCTATTTAATAAATATTTTTCATTTTCTACATACCAGGCAATATCTTTCTCGGAAACATTTTTGAAATAAACTTCAGTAATGTCTGTAAAAGAAATTTCTTTATTTTGATATAAATCTTTAATTGTTACACCAGTTACTGCATAATTGACTCTTCCACTCATTTTTTTTATATTTTCAAAACCTTCTTCTTTACTTTTTGGTTTTTCGAATTTTTTATTGTCCATATATATAATTGAATCAGCAGATATTATTAGTGCTTTATCTGTTATTTGTGAAGCTACTGAATTTGCCTTATCTTTTGACAAATCAATTACATATTGTTTTGGATCAATGCTATTACTGCTTTCTACTACACTGCTTGTTATTACTTCATATTTCCAACCAACCATATCAAAAATATCTTTTCTAGTTTTAGAATTTGATGCTAAAATTAATTTCATTTTACTCACTCCAATCAATAATTTTCTATATTATATCATTTTTTTTAAAATGGTCAATAAACATAATTTACATAACACTTGAAAATTTTGGAAAAATATTGTATAATAATACCATTAGTAAAATTATTATATATAGAAGTTTTGCTAATTAAAACTTTAAAAAGGAGGAAAACATAAAATATTATAAAGGTTGCTAAAATTATGAAAGGAGAATTTTTTATGCAACAAGGTAGAATTGTAACTTTATCAGGAATTTCTGGGATTGGAAAATCTCATTTGAAAACCTATATTTTAGCGAACAAGCCTGACTTTCAATCTTTGATCTCAGTGACGACACGGAAACCTCGAGGCAAAGAGAAACATGGGATTGACAAATTCTTCTATTCATTAGAAAAATTTGAAAAGGAGAAGAATCAAGGAAAGTTTTGCACAATCAATGAAGTATTTGGAAACTGGTATGCATATAAAGAAGCACAAATTGATTTATGTGATAGTGGAATAAATTTGATTACAGAATTATTCTATAAAAATGTGCAGGAATTTAAAATTGAGTTTCCTAATGCTTTAAGTGTATACGTTCTTCCAAATGACGTTGAAAGAACTAAGGCAGAACTGAAAGCAAGAAAACTGGAGGTAAGTGATTTAAGAAAAAGATTGAAAGATATCGATGATGAGTTGGCATTTTTTTATAGCAATAGAAAGTTATTTGATATTGTTATAACTAATGATTATACTGAAAAGTCATGTCTTTTATTGCAACAGTTAATTGAACAGAAAATAAGGAGTGATTAAAATGTTTAAAGACAAAATTCATGGAATGTTAACATCAGAAACTAAACGAATCATTCAGAAATTCAGAGAAGAACCTTTGCGGAAAGTAGTTTATACTTCCTTTGATGGAGATGATATGCATCATATGTTGGCAATTTGTGATTTAGTATTGAAACACGATATGATTGCATTAAATCCAGAGATGGCTTTAGGTTATTATATTTCTACTGAAACTCTAGGTGGAAAGAAGATTAATGTAATGACTGACTGCTTGACTCTTACAATTTTTTCTGATAGATTATGGGTATATGGAAAAACAGATGCTCTTTTGTCGGAAGGAATAATGGCAGAAATCTTCTTATGGAGTCAAATTAAAAACAAAAAAGCTACATTTATTCCAAATATTTATGGACAAAAAATGGTTGAAATGAATTATTTGGAAGTAAAAGAATGGCTTAATAAGATGACTGATGAAAAATTCAGAAATGATATTTTTAATAGCCTGCTGACTCCGTACAAAATGGAAACACATCAAACTGTTTATATTGGAGCAAATTTTGTAAATTATAAACATATTGATTGGGCAAGAGTACAAGCATATAAAGAAAGATTGTGTCCGATTTCTCCTCAGAACATTTTAAGTTATTTTTTATATCATAGTTTTGATGATAATGGAACTAGATATTTAAAAGATAGACTTACATTACTTGCTAAATCTGATATGTATTGGTTGTGTATTGATTCAACTAATTTAGAAGCTGAATTAAATAAACTTGACCAAAACACTTTGGCAGAGTTGTATATGTTAAATACTGTTTATACAGATAAAGCAGTAAAAATTGTTGATTGGGGTGACATTAAAGTCCCTAAATATGATAAGTCCAAAATGTGGGCATTGACTAGTAAGGAACAGGAAGAAATACTCGGAAGCAATTGGCCGATAGAATTTAGAAAGTAGAGGTACAAACAATGGAAAAATACTATGAACAATTAAACGTAAAATGCAAAGAGGTTGCTAAGGAGGTTATCAAAGATAATAGCATATTAAGTGATAATATGCTGAAAAGAGAGGAAAAAGAATTCTTACTTTCAGATTGGAATGCCTTTTTGATTGGATTAATTTCTGATCAATCTGTGAAGGCAGAAATAGCGTGGAGATTGCCTTATTATCTTTCAAAAAGATTAGGACATTTTGACTTCTGCAGAATCGCAGAAGAGGAAACAGTTGAATCTTTAGAAACCATAATAAAAGAAAAACCCGCATTACATCGTTATCCAAGAAAAATGGCTGAATACATTTTTTTTGCAGTTAATAAAATTGTTAAAGAATATAATTCAGATGTTGAAAATATTTGGAAGAACGATTTGAATGCAGAACAGGTGGTAGCAAAATTGGAAGAATTTAAAGGAATTAGCCATAAGAAAGCAGCGCTTGGAACTTTGTTGCTTGTTCGTGACTTTGGTGTGAATCTTGAAAATTTGTATTGCATTGATATTGCATATGACGTCCATATTAGGAGAACCTTTTTAAGAATGGGACTTACTGATAAGGACAATATCAAAGATGTTACAGCAAGTGCAAGAAAAATTTGCAATGAATTTCCTGGTTGTTTAACTCTTCCGTTTTGGGTGGTAGGCAGAGAATATTGCAGACCAACAAATCCTAAATGTGATGAATGCTATTTAAGTCAGTTTTGCATGAAAAAAATAGAACTTGGTAAAGATTTATAATGTTTTATGAAGAGACTAGATATAATTTATATTTAGTCTCTTCCTTCATTTAAATAAAAAATAATCAAAGTAACAAATTACAATATATAAGTAAAAATTGTAAGTTTAGGTTTAGAATAAATGTTACAGTTCAGTAAGAAATTATGAAAACTTATAGATTTTATAGACATATCCAAAATAATATTGTAGAATAGTTCTCATAGAAAATGAGAATAAGCAGATGTGGTTTGCCACTTTACATATAAAGGCTTGTCCTTTAGAATGAAGGTGGTGCTATGATAGAAGCAGTTTTATTAAAAATAATATACTTACTTTTATTTGCTTTAGTTGTCGATAATTAGATATTGTAAAAGAGCAAAGTATAGGAAGGAATTAACAAATTAGTAATTAGAAAGAAAAATAGTAAGTTGTAAGGGAGATTAGAAAAATGAAAATGAGTTTTTTTGCGATATTTATATTGATAGGCTTAATATTTTTAATTTTATCATTAATATTTAAGAACAAAGATAAAAAGATGGTTAAACAATGCACTCTAACAACAAAAGGGAAAGTTATAAAGTACACATTATGGAATAATAATGGAGTACATTTTCCCATAGTAGAATATATTGTTAACGATACTAAATATAATCAAAGACTTAAATACGGTTGGATTGTAAATAAGTCATCATCTTTTAATAAAATAAAAACTGAAGTAGAAAATGATGTTAAAGAAGGAAATTTAGTAATTAATAGTAATGCTCATATTTCTACAGATGCATTAAAAGAACATTTCCCTGTGGGGACAGAATTAGATGTTTTCTATAACCCTCAGAATCCAGATAAAAGTTATGTAATGAGATTTGTAAAAAATCCAGCAGTAAAAGTTTTATTTTTTATAGGATTATCATTTATTGTTTTAGCGTTTATTGGACTTGCCTTTTTACCAAAATAGAAAAAATAATATAACGAAATAAAAATCGTTTTTATGTTATAAAAGAAATGTTAGAATTTAGCATTTCTTTTTCTTTTCCAAAACTATTGAAAAAAATAAAAAAAGTGATATTATAACGAAAATGATTTTCAATAAAGGATAAAAAAACGAAAAAAGTAAGAAACAAATCCTTGTTATGATGATTATTTTGTAATTGCATCATTTGCAGTAAATTCTTCAAGTGAATTTTCTTTTGTTTGAATACAAATATAAGAAATAGAAATATCTTTAGAAGCAAAAAATTGACGTTCTGCAATTGGAGATATTTTTAACCAATCTCCAGCAACTAAATTAATTTCTTCGTTATCAATGATTACTTTACCAGATCCAGATAAAATATAATAAACTTCTTCATTTTGCTTATGAGAATGAATAAAAGGTACACATTCACCAGCAGGAAGTGTATTAATACTGATTTCAGCTCCTGTTAAACCTAGTTTATCATGTAATTCAACCCTTGGTGCATTTTCTTCTAAACTCACTTTCATATAATTTTTCATTATTAATTCCTCCTTTAAAAATATTATAATTATTTTATAGCAGAGTATATAATAAAAAACAAGTACGCACTTAAAAGTAACTATGTACTAATTTTATAATATATGCTATAATTTTAATAAATTTAATGGAGGTATAAAAATGAGAAATAAAGAAGATTTACCAGAATGCCCAATTGCTACAACAATTTCTTTAGTAGGTAGTAAATGAAAATTATTAATTATAAGAAATTTAATGAGTAGAACTTGGAGATTTAATGAATTGCTAAAATCAATAGATGGAATATCTCAAAATGTATTAACTGATGATTATTTTAAAATATCTGTTACAGTTTTAATAATGTAGGAGGAATGTATATGAGAAAGAAGTATGCAGATGAAACTTATTTAAGAGGTGTTACACAATATCATGTAGTTACAAAAGAACTAAAAAAGCAAAATGCATATATTGTATTAAAAAAAATAATTGAAATAGATAAGCCATTTGTAAAGAATTTTACTTTAATTGATAATGGATATTATATTATGGAATATACACCTATGGATAAGCTATATAATGCTAGAGCATTTATAGATGAAAATTTAAATACTGTAAGCTATTATTTTGATATTAGTTTAGGAAATGGTGTTGATGATGGAAGACCTTATTATGATGATTTGTTTTTAGACATTATATATGGCAATAAAACAGATAATAAAGTAGAAATTTTGGATGAAGATGAATTACAAGAAGCATTAGAAAATGGAAAAATCACAAAACAGGATTATGATTTAGCGCATAGTGTTTGTAGCAAATTAGCTGATGAGATACAGAAAAATAAAAATATTTTTATAAATACAGATAAAAAACAACTAATAAAAATGTTAGAAGATTAGAATTAAATAAAAGGAGAAAAAATAAAATATGGAAAGTTTTGATGTACTTAATGAATATGGGGAGTTTACAGGAAAAATAATAAAGCCTTTTGCAACAAATGCAGGATGGTTAGGAAGACCATTCCAAGAAATAAAAAGATTATGTCCTAACTCAAAAGTTGAAGATGAAATGAATATTGTATTTACAGAAGATTACCGTGAAAATCAATTAGTAACATCTCCAGATGAAGTTGATAGTTGGATTAATAGATTATAAAATAAGGAATCTTTTCACATAATACAGCATTATACTTTTATGACTTAACAGATAGAACATCAATAAAAATAGATATGACATTTCCAAGTTATATAACTGTACATGATAAATCTATAAAGGTTCATTATATAAAGAAAGAAAAACATCGTTTGGGATTAAAAGAGATGAGATTACAAGATGGAACAACAATGGAAAAGGCATCAAAATGATAATTTTTATGCTGAAGAAATAGAATATAATGATTTAATAAATGCTATAAATAAAGTAGGTGAAATCTTCGATAATTAATATTCTTTAATACTTAAAATGTATATAAAAAATGGGAAGAATCTAAACTCAATAGAACAAAAAGTATTTTATTGAAAAAATACTACACAAATAAGAAATAATGTGATACAATAAAAAACGAAAATTATAAGATAAAGGATAAAAGACTTGAAAATATAGTAAAAAATTAAAGAGGAGGAAAGAGATATGTCAGGACATAGCAAATGGCACAACATACAAGCAAAAAAAGGAAAAGCAGATGCAGCAAGAGGAAAAATATTTACAAAATTAGGAAGAGAATTATTAATAGCAGTAAAAGAAGGTGGACCAGATCCAGCAGGAAATTCAAAGTTGAAAAATGTAATTTCAAAATGTAAAGCAGCAAATATGCCAAATGACACAATAAATAATGCTATAAAGAAAGCATCAAGTAGTAATGAAAATTATGAAGAAATGGTATATGAAGGATACGGACCATGTGGAGTAGCGGTTATAGTAGAAGCATCTACAGATAACAAAAACAGAACAGCAGCAGATGTAAGACACGTATTTGATAAATCAGGAGGAAATTTAGGTACAACAGGTTGTGTATCATATATGTTTAACAAAAAAGGAATAATTGTAATAGAAAAATCATCAACAACAATGGATGAAGAAGAATTAATGATGCTTGCTTTAGATGCAGGAGCAGAAGATTTTCAATCAGATGAAGAAATATATGAAATTACAACAGAACCATCAGATTTTACAGCAGTTAGTGAAAAATTAGAAGAAGCAGGACTTTCTTTTGTAGAAGCAGAAGTACAAATGATTCCAACAACAACAGTTAAATTAGAAGAAAAAGATGTTGAAAAAATGGAACGTTTAATAGAAAAATTAGAAGAATTAGATGATGTAGCAAATATTTATCATAACTGGGAAGAATAATAACGATAATTTATAAAGACATAAAGACTTAAAAATAATTAAAGGAGTCTAAAAATGAATCAAAAGAAAAATTCGAAAATACTTATAATATCAATTATATTAACAATTATTCTTATAATAGGAATAGGAGCAGCATATATAATTTTAGCAACAGATATGTTTAAAAGTGAAAAAAAGTTATTCTTTAAATATGTAACTCAAGTTGGAGATAGTAAAAAAGGATTTATAAGTGAAGAAGTAACAAAATATTTTGAAAAACAAAAAAGCACACAATATAAAGATAATGGTACAATAAGTTTTAAAATTACGTCTTATGACAATCAAGGAGAATTTGATAATATTAATAAATGCAATATTGACTTTTCAGGAAAAGTTGATATGGCAAATTCAAAATCAGAACAAGACATAAATATTAACTACTCAGATGATGTTAAATTTCCAATATCATATAAACAGTCTGGAAATAAATTAGGATTGCAAACACAATATGTTGGAAATAAATTTATTGCGGTAGAAACAGATAAGCTAAATAAATTATCAAACTCAACATTTAATGTTAGTGGTATTTCTGTGCCAGAAAGTAATGAAAAAGCAGAGATTTCTTCTGAACAGTTGAAAAATATACAAGAAACTTATTTTGGAATTTTAAATCAAGAATTACAAGATGGCAACTTTGTTAAAATTATTGAAGATAATGTTACAGGATATAAATTAACTTTAAATGGAGAAGAACTAAAAAATGTACTTGTAAAATTAATGGAAACTTTAAAAAATGATCAAACAACATTAGATACAATAAATGGATATATAAAATCAAAAGGCTTAGATGAAATAAAAGTTAAAAAAATAGAAAGTGTAATAAAAGAACTTGAAAATAATTCAGATATAAATAATGAAAAATTTGAAATGACAGTATATATTCAAAATAAAAAAGTAAGTAAATTGGTAATATCATTAAATGAAGCAGAAATCACAATAGAAAAGAACGAAAATGCTAATACAAAACAATATAATATATCAAGCGAAATTCATCAAGATAATAAAAAAACAAGAATATATCTAAACTCTAGTTTTTCAGGGTTACAATCATTACAAAGCATAACAGAAAGTTGGGAATTAGGAATTCAAACAAGTGATGATCGTGAATATGTATATTATTTTAATAATAATATTGATTTTGAAGAAAACTCAGAAATAGAAGACTTTACAAGTGATAATTCTTTAACATTAACAGATTTGGAAGAAGAACAATCATCAAATTTAATTAATGCAATAATAGAAAGAATTACAAAAGTTAATAGTCAACAAATGGAAAAACTGGGATTAACAGAATCAGAGAATCCTTTAATAAAAGCAATTCCTGCTATAGATATATATACTCAACCTATGAGTTCTATAGATAATGCAGCAAGTGATTTAGACCAAAATACAATAGAATCTCATAATACAAAATTTGAAAATTATGAAAGTTTAGATGCTAAAGGAACTACTGTTAAAGGACTAATAACAACAATACAATCTAATAATAAAACTAATGAAGAAGAAAAATACTTGCAAATTTCTGAAATCAACTTTAATGGAGATGAGTATGAAGCAACAGATGAAAATATTTTATTAATAAAAAGTGAGATTTCATTAGATGATACTTATAAAGTAGAATTTGAAAGAAATGAAAATACAGGATTAATATACAGAGCAGTTATAAATAAAAATTAAATGTTCTATAAATAAAAAAGAAGCATATAATATTATATGCTTCTTTTTTGTGTGGAAAAAATCAGGCAAACAATTTATAGTAAAAAACTTAAAATTATTAATAAATTTTATAATATTTAAGTTAATGCAAAGGAGAATTGAAAATGGATGAAATAATAAAATATTTTCCTGTTAATATATATAACATTTTATTATATACGTTTGAAAGAAATAGCCAAATTGAAAAAAATATACAAGAAATAAGGATAAGAGTTAATAGACCAATTATATTAAAAATGAGACAAGCAGATGTTTTAATAGAATATACTGTATCACAAAAAGAAGTGTTACAGACTTTAGAAAGATTATGTGAAAATTCTATATATGCATATAAAAATCAAATATGTGAAGGTTTTTTAACGGTAAAAGGAGGACATAGAGTAGGAATTACAGGTACAGCAGTGGTAGAAAACGGGAAGACTATAAATTTAAAATATGTAACAAGCTTGAATTTTAGAATTGCAAGAGAAATATTAGATTGTAGTAATAAAATTTTAGGAGAAATCATAGATGTGGAAAACAATAATATTTTCACATCATTAATTGTTTCTCCACCAGGAAAAGGAAAAACAACAATTTTGAGGGATGCAATAAGAAAAATAAGTAATGGTATTACTCAAATGAATTTTACAGGAAAAACATGCGGAGTAGTAGACGAAAGAGGCGAAATAGCAGCAATGTATAAAGGGGTTCCTCAAAATGATATTGGAATAAGAACAGATGTAGTAGAAAATATTTCTAAATCAAAAGGAATGAGAATGTTAATAAGATCAATGGCACCAGAAGTAATTGCTTGTGACGAAATAGGCTCAAAAGAAGATGTTATTGCTATACGGAGAAGCTGTAACATCAGGGATTAAAGGAATATTTACAATGCATGGAAAAACAATGGAAGATATAAAAAACAATAAAGATGTTTACAAATTAATTGAAACAAATCAAATAGAAAAAATATTATTTCTATAAAAAACAAAAAAATAGTTCTAAATATAAATTAGATGAATATAATATAGAAAATTTAAAGATGGACAAGGTGATTGTATGCAAATTGTTAAATATTTAATGCTATTTTTAATATTACTTTCTTCAAGTTTAATAGGAAGATTTTTATCAAAAAGATATGTCTACAGATTACAAGAATTAGAAGAAATACAAAATTGTTTAAACATATTTAAATCAAAAATAAAATTTACATATGAGCCAATACCGGAAATATTTAAAGAAATATCATTAAATGCAAGCAAAAACATATCAAACATATTTGACATAGCAATAAAAAACATGGAAAAAGATAATGCAAACATAGCATGGAAAAAATCAGTAGATGAATGTGTAACAAATTTAAATAAAGAGGACAAGCAAGTATTAAAAACATTATCAAAACTATTAGGACAAACAGACAGTGAAGGACAAATAAATCAAATAGAAATAACTCAAAACTTTATAGATATACAAATAAAAAATGCACAAGAAGAAAAACAAAAAAATGAAAAATTATATAGTAGATTAGGAACAACAATAGGATTAGCAATAGTAATTATTCTTTTTTAAACATTTATAAAAATAAAAAATAACTAGGGGGATTTAGAAAAATGGATATAAATTTGTTATTTAAAATAGCAGCGATTGGAATATTAGTTGCAGTATTACATCAAGTTTTAGTAAGAGCAGGACGTGAAGACCAAGCGATGATGACTACTTTAGCTGGATTAGTAATAGTGCTAACAATGGTTATAAAAG
>USQA01000014.1 GCA_900556695.1 uncultured Clostridium sp. | reverse complement strand
GGCAAAAAGTAGCCAAAAAGGTCCGTCCCCGATGGCAATTATTTTTTTCTACAATTTTCTTTACTTTTTTCGTTAAGTAATATACAATACACTTAATAATAAAATACAATTTTGGATATAATAAGAAAAAATTTGGAGGAAACAAATGAAAAAGAAAAATGAATTAAGTTACAAAGATTTAAAAATGACTTGTAATACTAATATTTTCGATTTTGAAACTACTGAAGAACTAGAACCTATCCAATCTGGAATTGGACAAGATAGAGGTATAAAAGCTTTAGAGTTTGGATTACAAGTAAATGTTAAAGGATATAATCTATATCTAGAAGGTCCAAGTGGTGTTGGAAAAACAATGTATACAAAAAACTACTTGGATAAAATTGCTTCAAAGCAAAGGCCACCTCATGATTGGTGTTATATATATAATTTTGATAATCCTAATGAGCCAATTGCTGTTGATTTACCTGCTGGTCAAGGTAAAGAGTTTAAAGAGGCAATGGAAGGCTTTATAAAGGAAATTAAAAAAGATATCAAAAAAACTTTTAATAATGATGATTTTGAAAAGGAAAAAGCTTTAATTAAGCAAGAATTTGAAACAAAACGTTCTACTTTATTAGAACAATTAAATAAAGAAGCTTCTAAATATGATTTCCAAGTAAAGACTGCTCAAAATGGAATTTATATGATGCCTGTTGTTGATGGGAAAGCAATAGAAGAAGAAGAGTTTGATAAATTAGATGAAGAAATAAAAAAACAATATGAAGAAAAATCTACAATTGTTCAAGAACAAATTATGAATGTTATTGGACAAATTAAAGAAATTGAACGTTTATCTGATAAGAAAATTTCAGAATGGCAATCAAATATAGCTTTACTAACAGTTAATGTACACATTAATTACTTAAAATCAAAATATAAAAGATATAAAAAAATAAATCAATTTTTAACAAACATAAAACAAGATATTTTAAAAAATATTTCTGCATTTTTAGACACCGATGAGAATAAAAATCAACAAGCTCAAGTACCTCAAAATCCTATGAACAAAAAACAAGATCCTTGTTTAAATTATAGAGTTAATTTATTTGTTGATAATTCAAATCGCGAAGGTGCTCCTGTTATAATGGATTCTAATTATTCATTTAATAACATATTTGGTACAATAGAATATGAAAATTATTATGGCTCTTTAAAAACTGACCATACAATGTTAAAACCAGGTCTATTACAACAAGCTAATGGTGGATATATCGTATTCCAAGCAAAAGATTTACTAGCAAATCCTGCATGTTATGAAAATTTAAAAAAGGCCTTAAGAGTAAAAAAAGTTGGCATTGAAAATGTATCTGAACAACGTTCTTCTATGGTTTTAGTATCATTAAAACCTGAACCAATACCTCTTGATTTAAAAGTTGTTTTAATTGGAAATGATTCAATTTATCAAACTTTATTAGCTATGGACTCTGATTTTAGAAAACTATTTAAAATAAAGGTAGAATTTGAAGAAACAGCAGCAATAAATAAAGAAAATGTTAATAAACTGGCTCAAATCATACACGGATTTTGTGAAAATGAAGAATTACCTCACTTAGATAAAGATGCTATGGCAAGATTAATTGAATATGCTTCTAAATTAGCAGGTAGCCATAACAAAATTTCTACAAGATTTAATGATTTAATTCAAGTAGTTGGTGAAGCTGCAACATGGGCTAAAATTTCAAGGTCAAAAACAGTAACTGCTAAATTTATAGACAAAGCTTTAGAACAAAGAGTTGAAAGAGTTAAAAAATATGATGAAAGATATATGGAAATGATTAAAGAAAACACTCTTTTAATTAACACATCTGGTTTTGAAGTTGGACAATTAAATGGTTTAACAGTTTTAACTATAGGAGACTATTCTTTTGGAAAACCAGCAAAAATAACAGTAAATACTTATACTGGAAAAAGTGGAATTGTAAATATAGAAAGAGAAATAGATATTTCAGGTCCTTCACATTCTAAAGGTGTTTATATTCTTTCAGGATATTTAGGAGAAATGTTTGCACAAGATATCCCATTATGTTTAACAGCTA
Organism: uncultured Clostridium sp.; assembly: GCA_900556695.1. GTDB lineage: Bacteria > Bacillota > Clostridia > TANB77 > CAG-508 > CAG-269. The sequence continues at coordinate 10,545 of USQA01000014.1, read as the reverse complement.
GTATTTGTTTCGAACAATTATATAATGGTGTTGATGGAGATAGTGCTTCTAGTACAGAACTATATGGATTACTTTCTAGTTTATCTGGAATACCTATAAATCAATCAATAGCAGTAACAGGCTCTGTTAACCAAAAAGGAGAAATACAACCTATTGGTGGAGTAAATGAAAAAATAGAAGGATTTTTCCAAATCTGTAAAATGAGAGGCTTAGATGGATCTCATGGTGTTATGATACCAATACAAAACGTTGATAATTTGCAACTTTCTGACGAAATTATAGAAGCAGTTAAAAATAAAAAATTCCATATCTACTCTGTTTCTACAATTGAAGAAGGTATAGAAGTTTTAACAGGTGTACCTGCTGGTAAAAAAGATAAAGACGGTCATTTTCCTGCTGGTACAGTTAATTACCTTGTTTATGAAAAATTGAAAAAATACGCAAAAGTAAGTTCAAGTAAATAAACACCAAAAGAACAAATCTGAAAAAATAAAAGATAAAGAAATCAAATTCTTTATCTTTTATTTTTTATTATTCCCATTTCAATGTTGGATATTTTCCATCTTCAATATTCCAAATACTTGTATCCCATCCAGCAAATGTTGAAGCTTGTTGTAATTCAACTGTAGTTTTTGGAGTTCCATATCTACTACTACTTACCCCAGCTGTACTTGAATTCCAAAATACCCCTTCAGTATTATCAGAAACAATAGCAATTGGGTAACTTCCCACTTTCATTGTTGTATAAGAATTTACTATGCTATTAACCGAATATCCAGATATTCCCGCCATCTTTGAATATCCTTCTGTACGTGAATTATATATTTTTACATTTGTAGCTCGTTTGTATCCTATTATTCCTCCAGAATAACTTCCATATAAACTTCCACTAAAAACTGCTTGACCTATTGTAAGTGTTGATTCAGCATTTGCATATCCAACAATTCCTCCAATTTCACTACTCCCTGTTATTGAAGCATTAGTTACTTTTACTTTTTGGATTGTTCCCCAATTTATACATCCTGTAATACCTCCAACACTAGAATTAGTGGCTTTAATATTTACCGTATCTATAAAAACATTATTAATTGTTCCACCTCTAAAATATCCTACCAAAGCTCCCGTTTTTGAGCCTGCATTTATATTTACATTTCGTAATTTAATATTTTTAAATGTAGTATAATCACTATAAACATATCCAAATAGTCCACTGTAAGCTTGTGTGGTATTTATATACAAATTACTTATTGTATGATTTTCTCCATCAAAATTTCCTGTAAATTTAGCACTTGTACTTCCTATAGGAGTCCAACTATTATCAGGTGTTCCATCATTATTCGCATCTGCATTATAATAGTTATATTTTGCATCTGTTTCATAACTATTTCTATCTTTAAAATCCAAATCTTTTGCTAATTCATATTTTCCAGCTAGTGTTTGAGCACTTTCATTTATTCTTTCTAATCCTTCTATAGAATTTATTTCAATTCCTTTAGTTGTTACAGTCTTTTCTTCACTTTCTTTATATTCAGTATTATCTCCAATATAAACTCTTACTTTTACTTTATATTGTGTTGACGATGCTAAACCTGTTATTTTACAACTTCTTTCTTTAGATGAGCCTTTTTCTGTTTCGCCTATATAATATTTATAATTTAAATCAGCATCTGTTGGATAAGAATTTGTAACTTTTACAACAAATTCTGATTGTTTTATTTCACTTTCTGGTATTTCTATATTAGGTTTTTCAATTATATTAGCTATATTTACCATAAGTGTTGTTTTGTAATCTACACCATCTTTATTTGCTATTACTTCAATTTCATATGTTCCATTTTGGCTAACACTATATCCCTCATCAGTTTTTGTTACGCCATCTGGCAAGTTAACTGATGTTACAGCATCTTTCAACTCTTCTGGTAATTCAATAGTTATCTTAAATTGAACTATATTACCCTCTAAGACATATCCATTTGTTATCATTTCAACAGTTGCTCTAGGTCTTACTTTTGTTTTCGCATAACTTACTATCTTTAAAGGGGCTTCATCTACTGTAAAAAAATATCCATCTAATTCTATATCCCATAATTTTTTGCTATTTTCATTATAATTTTCATTTTTTTCATAACCATCTATTTTTTTATCATTTTTCTTCTCTTGCAAAAAATTTTCAAAACTTTTATTGCTACCAGTATCTCTTTCTATTCTATATTCTTGTAACATTAAGTTTATTTGTTCTTTAGCTTGAGCAAGCTTATTTTCTTCTTTTGCCTTAGTTGCTTTTTGTAACAAACCATTTTTACCTGTTAACATTGCAATACTTACCGCTGCTAGTATCAAAAGAACTATTATTGTTATTACTAGTGCAATTAGCGTTATTCCTTTTACATCTTTTTTCATTTGTTTCTCTCCTTTGTATTTTATTTACCTTTTATGTCTTTAATATTTTATCATTTTATATAATTTTTGTAAATATTATACTAAAATATATTTTGTAAATTAAACGCATATTTATCTTCTATATGTTTTAAAACAAAAATACTTTTATCTAATTCACTAACAGCTTCTGAATTCTCTTTTGCTTCTATGAAACTCCTTAATGAAGTTAAATTTGTTTCAACTTTTTCAAGTTCATCATGTTCAATATAATATGCTAATTTATCATGTCTAGATTCCCAATTATCTTCTATCTGCTTTATTTTATCTTTTATACTATCTCTTTCAATATTTTCTTCTTCCTTAAAAATATCTGATTTTAAATCTGATAATTGATCTGCTAAAGATTCTACAGACTCAACTGTATAGTTTTGTGTTACAACATTTCCAACAATTATTAATGCAATAATAAATATACAAACTACTATTTCTTTTTGCATATTTTATGCCCCCTTTTCTTCCTTCTTTTGGCAAAAAATTTGTCCTTTACCATCTATTGTAACTACTAAAGCCTCTTCCGGATTTATATTGAACTTTTTAACCTCTTTTTTCAACCACTCATAATTTTTACCTATTATTTTTAAATTTTGATTCATTATTTTTCCATCTATTACTAAATCATATGGTATCCCTTCATAATCAGGTGTTATATTAAAATCTTCTGGAATTGTATTTCTTTTTTCAGGCTTTTGTATAACAGTTACTTCTCCACTTGTTTCTAATATTGCATATTCTACATCACCTAAATTAACTACATTGTTTCCTCTTAATCTCTCTTGCAATTCATTAATCGTAAATCTTTCTTTTTTTAATGCTTTTTCATTAATTTTTCCTCTATATATTAAAATATTAGGCTTTCCACATATTATCTCTCTTGCTTTTAAGCTTTTTAAATTAATAACAGATATAATTAAATGCATAACTAAAAGTCCTAAAATAGGAATAATTCCATTAAAAATTGGTATCCCAATCTCTGTCATTGGTATTGATGCCAAATCTGCTATCATTATAGATATTGCTAATTCGAAAGGTTGTAATTGACCTATTTCTCTTTTTCCCATCAACCTCATTACTATCAATACAATTAAATACAAAACTATCGCTCTAAAAAATGTTATTAGCATATTACACCTCTTTTTTATTTTTTGAATTTTTATTTTTTTATTTTTTACAAATATTAACTTTTTTATACTGATTTTTTTGAATAAATAATATTTTTTTGCTAATAATAATTTTAGAACCTTGAAAAAAAATCACATTATGAATTTAAACGAATAAGGAGGTTAGACCTATGTCAGAAGCTCAAGGAAATCAAGCAAAAAGTGGAGCATCTACTGTATGGCAAATAATAGGAAGATTAGTTGCAGCAGCAGTAGTTTTAGCTATTACCGCATTTTTTACACCAGGATTTACGATCAATAGTTTTTGGACTTTAGCAATAGCAGCTGTCGTCTTAACTGTAATAGATTATTTAGTTATCAAATTTACTGGTTTACATGCTAGTCCATTTGGTAAAGGTTTTGTAGGATTTGCACTAGCTGCTATTATATTATATGTAACACAATTTTTCGTAGCAGGATATTCAATTTCTTGGATTGCTGCAATTATTGGTGCATTAATCTATGGTGTTGTTGATTACTTTATCCCTGGAAATCAACAAATGTAATGTCTTTTAGACTATCAAAAATATCCAAACGAATTTATATATCGTTTGGATATTTTTGATTATTTTTATATTTTTTGAACTATTTCATTTTGACTTTTATAAATACTATTTTCTTTTATAACTCCTCTTACAGAAGATAAAGGGTAAATATTAGTATTTTTTCCAATAACTGAACCTGGATTTAAAATGCTTCCACATCCTACTTCTACATTATCTCCAATCATTGCTCCAAATTTTTTTAACCCTGTTTCTATTTTTGCATCTCCATTTTTTACAATTACTAATTTTTTATCTGATTTAACATTAGATGTAATAGAACCTGCTCCCATATGTGATTTATAGCCTAAAATAGAATCTCCTACATAATTATAATGTGGAACTTGAACTTTGTTAAATAATATAACATTTTTTAACTCTGTAGAATTTCCTACAACTGCTCCCTCTCCTATAATTGCATTTTCTCTGATAAAAGCACAATGTCTTATTTCGGCATCTTTTCCAATTATTGCTGGGCCATTAATATATGCTGTTGGTGCAACCTTTGCTGTTTTAGCAATCCAAATATTTTCACCTTTTTGCTCATATTCATCTTTATTTAATTGATTTCCAAGTTCAATTATGAATTCTTTAATTTTAGGCAAAACTTCCCATGGATATACTGCACTTTCTAACAGTTTTCTAGCAATTGTTTGATCTAAGCTATACAAATTACAAATTTTACATTCTTCCATTTTTATTCTCCTTCTTTGCAATTAATTCCGGGTCTTTTGCAATTTTTAATTATTGCAAAACAAACCCGGAACTATTAGCAATTAAACTTCTCTTTTTTGTCTTTCCCAATATTTTTCGTATAATTCTTTTGCTGTTTTAGGACTGTCTACACCTTCTTTATTTTTTACTGGTGCAAAATCATCTTCTCTTTTTCCTCTTAAAATAGCAATATCATCAAAAAATTCAAAACTATCAAAAATGAATGATTCAAATTTATATGAATTTGGTTCTTCTGGAATGATTTCTCTCCCATTTTCATCAATATATGAATTTTTCTTAAATGCACTGTGATACATTAATACTTCTTTACTTACTTTTTCAATAGCATCTATACTAAATAGATTACACATAATATGTGATTCTCCATATTTTAGTTCTCCATCATCATCTACTTCTTCTGCCATTTTTTCTGGAAGTTCAGAATATTCTATAACTTTTGGATGACCATTCATTTTGCAGAAAACTCCTACTTTTTCGTGTGGATTTGCTTTTACAACAGATTTTGATGCAATTTGAACTCCTTTTTTAATAGCCATTCCTAATAATATAACATCAGCCATCTTTAAAATAACATTATCTACTCCACCAATAAAAACCCATTTTATATTTCTTTCTTTCATATCAGATAACATTCCTGTAGTTCTTAATGAAGAAAAAACTCCACCATTTCCATCTGATGCTTCTTTTATTTTCATGTCTTTATTTATAAGTAATCTTCCATTTTCATCTATTAAAGGTAATTCCCCTTGTTTAAATAATATAACTTCACTTTTAGGATATCCAAAGTAATTATTTTTTTCTAAAAAATTTAAAGTTTCATCATTATTATCTTTACTTGTCATTATGTACCATGGTATTGTCACACCATATTTATTATTTGCTTCTTTTAAGTTTTCTGATAATATTTCAAATAAGTATTTTCCTTTACCATAAACATCTAAACGAAAAGTTCCTTTTGGTCCATTATGCCCTAATCTTGTTCCTTGGCCGCCTGCCATTGTTACTACTGCGTATTCTCCTCTTTTTATAGCATCTTCTCCCAATTTTTCAAATTCCGCTTTTTGTTCATCTGTCAATTTTTCTTTATCTAAATACTTTATTGCTTCTATTTTATTTTCTTTAATTTCGACTTCCTTTTTAGTATTGTCATATAATTCCATAATTTGATGAAAATCTATTTTACTAATTTGATCTATTAATTCCCATTTCTTTTGTTCATCTAATTTATTTAATAAATTTATTATATGTTCTTGGTTATACATCTTTAACATATTTACTATATCTTGAGTCTTATCCATTTATTTCATTCCCTTCAGCGATAAATTAGTATATTATATGCTCCTATATTTAATAAGGTTATTTTATCATATATATTTATCTTTAGCAAGTTTTTGAAATAAACTTGTCATATTCTTAAAAAATCTTCCATATATATTAACTAAAGTAATTTTAAGTAATCAATATTCTTGCTAATTAAAAGGAGGTATATAGATGGAAAATACAAGATTGTATCAAGACATCGCAAAAAGAACAGATGGTGACATCTACGTAGGAGTGGTGGGACCTGTTAGAACTGGTAAATCCACTTTTATAAAAAAATTTATGGATTTACTTGTTATTCCTAATATTGATAACGAGTATAAAAAGGAACGTGCAAATGATGAATTACCACAAAGTGCTGGTGGTAAAACAATAATGACTACAGAACCAAAATTTGTACCAAATGAGGCTGTAGAAATTACATTAGACAATAATTTAAAATTCAAAACTCGTCTAGTAGACTGTGTTGGATATTTAGTAGACAACGCTATTGGATATTTAGAAGATGATATGCCAAGAATGGTAAAAACTCCATGGTCAGAAGAAGAAATACCATTTGAAACAGCCGCAGAAATTGGAACAAAAAAAGTTATTGAAGAACACTCTACAATTGGAATTTTAGTTACTACAGATGGAAGTATTACTGACATTCCAAGGGAAGATTATATTAAAGCAGAAGAAAGAGTTGTTAATGAATTAAAAGCTTTAAACAAACCTTTTATAATTTTATTAAATTCACAAGAACCAAATTCAAGTTACACACAACAACTATCTGAAAAATTAAGTGAAAAATATGGAACCACTGTCATTCCTACAAACTGTGAATATTTAACAATTGATGATATTAACAATATGTTCTCAAAAGTTTTATATGAATTTCCTGTTGACCAAATTCGTATAAAATTCCCTAGATGGATTGATGGATTAGATTTTAATCACCCATTAAAAGCTGAACTATATAAAGAAATTCAAGAAGCATTTTCTAATATAAATGTTTTAAAAGAAGTATCTAGCTGTGTTGATACTATAAAACAAACAGAAATTATTAGTAAAACTTCTATTGAAGATATACAACTAGGCGTTGGTAATGTTAATATCGAAATAACTTTAAAAGAAGAATTATTTTACAATGTTTTAACAGAAATCACTGGTGTTCAAGTATCAAACGAAGGCGATTTATTTAGTATAATATCTAATTTATCTAAAACAAAGAAAAAATACGATAAAATTGCATGTGCATTAGATGATGTTAATCGTAAAGGATATGGAATTGTTACACCAACAATGGATGAACTAATTTTAGAAGAACCTGAAATGATAAAACAAGGCTCTCGTTTTGGAGTAAAACTAAAAGCGACTGCGCCTTCTATCCACTTAATAAAAACAAATGTAGAAACAGAAGTATCTCCTATTGTAGGGTCTGAAAAACAATCTGAAGAATTGGTTAATTATTTACTTTCTGAATTTGAAAGTGATCCAAAACAAATTTGGGAATCAAATATATTTGGAAAAAGTTTACATGAATTAATAAATGAAGGATTACAAACAAAACTTGCCAAAATGCCTGAAGATGCTCAATTAAAATTACAAGAAACATTAGAAAGAATTGTTAACGAAGGAAGTGGCGGATTAATCTGTATAATTTTATAATAAACATGAAGAAAGGATTGGACAATTGTCCAATCCTTTCTTTGTAAGGAATTTATAAACATCGAACCAAACTAATAAGCTAATTTAACTACCTTGCCATTCTTCTTAACGTAAGAAGTAGCAAGGCCTCGGTTATTACACTTAAATGCCTTTGCACCTTTGCCAATAACCTTTACTTTCTTAGTGCCTTTACCACTTGGGCAAGCTTTCACTACGCCCTTTTTGGTAATTATTACAATATAATGCTTTTTGGCACTATACTGTGCTTTTTTGACACCTTTTATCCGGTAAGAGTTCCAATCCATTGTGCCTTTCTTTCTATCAAAAAGACAGATTGAAAGCCATTTACGGGTTGTTTTTATCTTACCATTCACAACCTTTTGCGTTACTTTATACAGTTTCATTCTGTTTCCAGATTTGATTGCTGTATAGTAAGTTTTGGCCTTAACCTTTTTAGTGGTTTTGGTGGAGGTGGAGGTTGCCTTTTTGGTAACAGGTACTGGAGCATTTACTCCGGTTCCCGCGCTGTTGTTGTTACCATTAATTGTAGTATTACTAATATTCTGATTAATGGTAATTGTGTTTCCACTTCCAGATGCATTCACACCTGCATTATTAACATTTCCACCATTTCCTCCATTGCTGTTGTTGCCACATTTGCAGTTTCCATTACAGCAATTTCCATTACAATCGCTTCCGCATCCGCATCCGCAATTTCCTTTACAACCACCATTAGGGGTTGTTGGTGTTGCTGTTGGTTTGCAAGGCTTATCTTTGCAAGGGCAATTGTCACATGTGCATTTGCCATCAGGACAATTACATGTACCGCCATTCTTGCAATCGCAACTTGGACTTGGTGTTGCTGTTGGTGTTACTTCAGGTGTTGGGGTTGGAGTTACCGTTGGCGTTGCTGTCGGTGTTGGGATTGGATCTTCTTTTCCTCCATTAATAATTTCTTCAAACTGTTTACGAGTCATCAAAAGCTTCTTTCCAGTCTGACCATACTGATAAAAATACTTTTTATCAATAATGCAACTATGAAAAGCAGCGTTTGGAGCTGAAGTTCCTTTTACAATGTGAGTATCATTTACATCAGTTACTTGATAGTAGCTAATGTTTGCTCCTGTCACCTTGCTATATCCAGCGAGAATATACATACCTGATTCATACAAATCATATACGTAATAATCTCCTGTATGCCAGAAAATGTGAAGCAAATCATCATCTGATATTACACATGTTCCAACACTTATAGTGTTGTAATAACCATACTTTTCTCCATCAACAGTAATGTTAATGATTGAACCGTCAAGAGTTACTTTTGCATTCTTACCATTAAGAAGCGTTTTTGTAATCTCTCCGTTACCATCATAAGCAATTCCTGTCTCCGTTACAGCAGCTTTTGCAGTATTTACATTCATATTGCTAAAACTAGCAATAATCAATGCAAATAATACTAAAAACGCCCATACTTTCCGTAAATTTTTTGTTGTTGTCTTCATCATAATGATCATCCTTTCTTTTCAATGTTCGATGTTTTTATTCCTTCTTAACCCTAACCAGGATTATAAATGAGTACTACTTATCTCATAATTATATTATAGCACTCTTTACATAAAAAGTCAATTTTTGGATTATTTTTTATATGTTCAAAAAGAAGATGTTACCATTTTAGTAACATCTTCTTTTATTAATATTTTAATTATTTTATTTTTCTATATTTTCTATATGAAACTCCTGCTGATGCTCCAGCTACTGCAATTAGTCCTAACACTGTACTACTAATACCTGTTTTTGGTAATGTTTTTCCTGAACTAGATGCTGTTGTATCTGTTTTAGTTGTTGTATTTGGAGTTACTGTACCATTATCATTTTTTGTTGTATTATCGTTTTTAGTTGTATTGTCATTTTTTGTTGTATTATCAGTTTTATTATCATCTTTTTTGCTTCCTGTACCTTTAACTACATAAGCTTCTGCATCATATATTTCTCCGCTTTTTACCCATGCAACATAATATTTTGTTCCTTCAAATTTTGTTATATCTAATTCTATTTTACTACTTGTAGCTGATTCCCATTTACTTGCATCAAAGTTTGGTAATGCTACTATCCAAGCATTTCTACATAATTTTAAAATATCTGGTCCTATTCCATATTGATTTAATACTTCTGTAACAACTTGGTTTGTTGCAGTTGAACCATCTCCATATTTTTTAGCATATTTTTCACATGCTGCATTCCATGAATTTGTTAATCCTTCATCTGATGGATTAGCACTATAACTTACATAAACTTGAATTAATTCAAATTGTGCTTCTAATTTCTTTATTTCGTTATATTTTGCTTCTGTTATTTCTACAAATTGATATTCCATTGCTCCTGATACTCCTGAAACATTACCTGCTCCATTTGATAATGTACCTGGCATTGATATTGCATAATCTGGATCCACATCTCCTTCACCTGTATATGCATATACTCCTGTAGATATTGTTAATAATATAGCTACTACTATTGCTGTTAAAGAAATTTTTAAATTCTTCATATTAAACCTCCCAAAATTTATTTATATTTTTTCTTTGCGTTTACATAACCACTTTCTATATTATAGAATGTTTTTTTGGAAAAGTCAAGTGTTTATGTTAATTTTTTCAAAAATTGTATTAATTTACGCTTATTTTTCTTTCTCTCTATTCATTTTA
>USQA01000013.1 GCA_900556695.1 uncultured Clostridium sp. | reverse complement strand
AGAAAAATAATAAATTTGTCAATTTATATAATTATAATTAAATATAAAATAAATTTTTGTTGAAAAAAATAAAATATAATGATAATATAATAAAAAATAAGGAGGGAATATATGAAAACTTTATTAAAAAATGGAACATTAATTGACTATAAAACAAATACTTTTGAAGTTTTAGATATTTTAATTGAAAATGATAAAATAAAGAAAATTTCAAAAGAAATATCAGAAAAAGCAGATCAAACAATAGACTGTACAAATTTAAATATAATACCTGGAATGATTGATATGCATTGTCATTTAAGAGAACCTGGATTTGAACACAAAGAAACAATCGAAACAGGTGCAAAAAGCGCCATTAGTGGTGGTTTTACAACTATTTGTCCTATGCCAAATACTAAACCAACACCTGATAGCGCTATTGTTTTGCAAAAAATAATTGAAGAAGGAAAAAGAGTGAATTTATGTAATATTTTACCTTTTGCTTCTGTAACAAAAGGAGAAAAAGGAGAAGAATTAGTAAATTTTGAAGAACTAAAAAAAGCAGGAGCAATTGCTTTTTCAGACGATGGAATGCCTGTTGTAAATAGCAAAATGATAAGAGAAGCTATGTTTAAAGCAAATGAATTAGGAAGTTTTGTTTCAGAACATTGTGAAGAAAAATCTGTTTCTGCTGGAGCTATAAATGCAGGAGAAATAGCTGAAAAGCTAGGAGTAGGAGGAGTCCTTCCAGAGGCAGAAGAAATAATGGCTGCAAGAGATATAGTTATAGCAGAAACAAATAACCTAAAAACTCACATTTGTCATATAAGTACAAAAACAAGTGTTAATATGATAAGAGATGCTAAAAAAAGAGGAGTAAAAGTAACATGTGAAACATGTCCACACTACTTTACTTTTACAGTAGAAGAAGTATTAAAATCAGGAGTTAATGCAAGAATGAATCCTCCTTTAAGAGAAGAAAAAGATAGAAAGGCAATAATACAAGGATTAAAAGATGGAACAATTGATTGTATAATTACAGACCATGCTCCACATACTGATGAAGAAAAATCAGTAGGATTAGCTAAAGCACCAAATGGAATAATAGGATTTGAAACAGCCTTGCCTGCAGAAATAATGAATTTAGTAGATACAGGAGATTTAACATATTTAGACTTAGTAAAAGTTACATCATATAATCCAGCTAAATTATTAAAAATAGACAGAGGAACAATCAAAGAAGGAAAAATAGCAGATATAACAATTTTCGATCCAAATGAAGAATATATATATACAAAGGAAATGATTGTATCAAAATCAAAAAATAGTCCTTTTATCGGTAAAAAATTGAAAGGAAAAGTAAAATATACAATAGTAAATGGAAAAATAGTATATGGCAAATAAAAATAAATGAAAGGGAAATAAATATTAATTATGAATATGATAGACAAATTAATAGAAAAAATCAAACAAACAAATAATCCTACTGTAATAGGATTAGATCCAAGATATGAAATGTTACCAAAATGTGTAACAGACAAATATCAAAAAACTTTAGAAGGTGTAGGACAAGCGATTGTAGAATACAATAAAGCTCTAATAGATGCAACATGTGATATTATACCTGCAATTAAACCACAAATAGCTTTTTATGAAATGTTTGGAATGCCAGGAATGAAATCATTTGAAGAAACATGTAAATATGCAAAAGAAAAAGGAATGATAGTTATAGCAGATATTAAAAGAGGAGATATTGGTTCTACTGCTGCACGGATATTCAAATGCATATTTAGGAAAAACAGCAATTGGAGATAAAGAAGAAAGTATATTTGATGTAGACTGTATTACAGTGAATCCGTATATGGGAACTGATTGTGTGAAACCATTTATAGATGACTGCAAAAAATATGATAAAGGTATATTTGTTTTAGTAAAAACTTCAAATCCTTCATCAGGAGAATTACAAGACTTAAAATTAAATAACAATAAAGAAGTATATGCTCAAGTAGCAGAATTAGTAGAAAAATGGGGAGAAGATTTAATAGGTGCCAATGGCTATAGTAGTGTAGCAGCAGTTGTTGGAGCAACTTATCCTGAACAATTATCTCAAATAAGAAAAATAGCACCACATACTTATTTTTTAATACCTGGATATGGAGCACAAGGTGGAAAAGCGGAAGATATAGCATTAGGGTTTGACAAAAATGGCTTAGGAGGAATTGTAAATGCGTCTAGAAGCTTAATGTGTGCATATAAATCAGATAGATGGAAAAATGAATTTAAAGAAGAAGAGTATGCAAAAGCAACTAGAGCTGAAGCTTTAAGAATGAAAGAAGAACTAAATAATGCAATAAAATAAAAAAGTTTAAAAATATAATTAGGAAGGATGAATTAAAATGCCAAAACAAAAACAAGCTGAATTAATAAATAAAGAAAAATTAACATCTGATATTTATAAATTTAGTATAAAAGTCCCTGAAATTGTTGAAGAAGCTAAACCAGGGAATTTTATAGAAATAAGAGTATCTAATCAAACAGAACCATTTTTAAGAAGACCAATAAGTATATATAACTTAGATAAAGAAAATGGAATTTTAGAATTTATTTTTCAAGTAAAAGGAATAGGAACAACAATTTTGACAAACAAACAAGTAGGTGATTTTATTGATGTTGTTGGACCATTAGGACATGGAACTTTTGAATATGAAAAATATAATAAAATAGGAATTATAGGAGGAGGTATAGGAGTATTTCCTTTATATGAATTAGCAAAAGAGGCAAAAAAAGAAAACAAAAATGTAAATACATATCTTGGTTTTAGAAATAAAAACTATGTAGTATTAGAAAAAGAATTTAAAGATATATCTGATAATTTAATTATTACAACAGATGATGGAAGTTATAGTGAAAAAGGATTTGCAATTGACTTTTTAAAAAGAGATATAGAACAAGAAAAAATAGATTCTATTTATGCATGTGGTCCATTACCTATGCTTAAAGCGGTACAAAAATTAGCAATAGAAAAAAATATTCCATGTCAAATATCTTTGGAGGAAAAAATGGCTTGTGGCTTAGGTGCATGTTTAGGATGTGCTGTAAAAAAAGCTAAAAGTACTATAGAGAATCCAGAATATTGGCATGTTTGCAAAGATGGACCAGTATTTGAAGCGGAAAATGTAGAAATATAAAAATAAAAAAAGGAGAAGAGGCAATGAATACAAAAATTAATTTTGCAGGAATAGAAATGAAGAATCCAGTTACTGTAGCGTCAGGAACTTTTGGATATGGAAGAGAATATAATGAATTTTTTGATTTGAGCAAATTAGGAGGAATTATTACAAAAGGAACATCTTTAAAACCAAGAAGCGGAAACAAACCTTCAAGAGTATGTGAAACTGCAAGTGGAATGTTAAATAGTATAGGACTTCAAAATCCTGGTGTTGAATACTTTGCTCAAAATGATTTACCATTTCTTAGAAAATTTGATACTGCAATTATAGTAAATGCTTGTGGAAGCAGTATTGAAGAATATGTAGAACTTTGTAGAATATTAAATACATTAGATATAGATGGTGTTGAATTGAATTTATCTTGTCCAAATGTAAAAGCAGGCTGTATGGCATTTGGAAATACATATGAAGGTGTTAAACAAGTAACAACTGAAGTTAGAAAAGTTTTAGATAAGCCACTTATTGTAAAATTAACTCCTAATGTAACAGATATAGCTTCAATAGCTAAAGCAGTAGAAGATGCTGGCGCTGACGGAGTATCTTTAATTAATACATTATTAGGAATGAAAATAGATATAAATAAAAGAAGACCAGTATTAGCAAATAATACAGGTGGGCTTTCTGGACCGGCAATTAAACCAGTTGCAGTTCGTATGGTATATCAAGTAGCACAAGCTGTTAATATTCCAATATTAGGGATGGGAGGAATTATTAATGGAGATGATGCAGTTGAATTTATGCTTGCAGGAGCAAAAGCAATTTCAATTGGCGCTGGAAATTTTATAGATCCTTATACAAGTGTTAATACAGTAAAAGGCATTGAAGATTATATGGAAAAATATCAAATTAATGATATTAACGACATAATAGGAAAAGTAGAAATGAATTAAAATAAAAGTAATTATTTAAATATAAATAACATATATATTTATTAAAAACACATTTAAAAATATATCAAAAAAATTATAATAAAAAATAATATAAATTATTGACAGATTACAAAAAACGACATAAAATATAAATATAAAAAATAAAAGGGGGAGTTCGAGATGACAAGAGCTGAATTAAAAAGTGCTGCTAAAGAACAAATAAAGGGAAAAATAGGAATTTTATTTGTAATGGCTTTAATTATTATTGGAATAGCAATAGTATGTAGATTTATACCTATTGTAGGAGGTATAGCATCATTTGTTATAACACCAGCATTTACATTATCATTATGTATGGTTTATTTAAAACTTACTAAAAAAGAAGAAATATCTGTAGGAGATGTATTTACTGGATTTAATAAAACAGGAAGAGCATTATGGCTAAATATTATTATTGGATTCTTTACATTCTTATGGACATTATTATTAATAATACCAGGAATTATAAAAACATATGCATATTCAATGTCATTCTACATATTAGCAGATAATCCAGAACTTACAGCAAGAGAAGCTTTATCAAAGAGTAAAGAAATGATGAATGGACATAAATGGGATTTATTTGTATTACAATTATCTTTCTTCTGGTGGTTATTATTAGTAATGGTTACATTAGGTATTGCTGCTATATATGTAACACCATATATTAGTGCAACAACAGCTAACTTCTATAATTCAATTAAAGGATCAGAAGAAGTTGAAGTCAAAGAAGAAAAAGTAGAAGTAGTAGAAGAGAAAAAGGAAATTGAAGAATAAAAGAATATAATAAAGTAAACAAAAAACGCTATATTTTAATTATAGCGTTTTTTGTTTATACATGACCAATGAACATATATATTTGTTTGATATTTTTAAAAATTATCTACAATTTTTATTTTGTTTTTGTTCATTATTTCTTTCATTGTTTTGTTGGTTATTTTGATTATTTTTATTATTCTTTTTGTTTTCTTTTTTTGACATAAAAAGCACCTCCAATCAAGTTTTCAAATATTATTGTAGCCTAAATAATTTTAAATATACTAAAAAAACAAAATGATAATTTGTTTTTTATTACAGTTTAGTATATAATATCCATATAAAATAAAAGAACATATTAAAAACAAATACATAAAATAAATAGAATAAAAATAGGGAAGTGGAACAATGAGTTTTGAAAATAAAAAATTAGAAGAATTTAATAATTATATAAGATATAGAAAAGTAGCTATAATTGGATTAGGAGTAAGCAATATTCCATTAATTGATTATATGTATGAAAAAAAGGCAAAAGTAACAGTATTTGATGAAAGAGAAATTGACAGTATACCAAAAGAAATATTGGGCAAAATAAAAAAATACGATTTTAAATTTTATTTTGGAAAAAATAGCTTAGAAAATTTAAATGATTTTGATATTATTTTCCGTTCTCCAAGTTGTCTTCCTACTAGAAAGGAATTGGTTAAGGAAGAAGAAAAAGGTGCTATAGTAACAACTGAAATTGAAATGCTTATGAAAATGTGCCCATGTAAAATAATAGGAGTAACTGGAAGTGATGGAAAAACAACTACAACAAGTTTAATTAACCATATATTAGAAAAATCAGGGAAAACGACATTTTTAGGAGGAAATATAGGAACACCATTATTTACAAAATTATCAAAAATGACACCAGAAGATATAGTTGTATTAGAATTAAGCAGTTTTCAATTAATGGGAATGGAAATTAGCCCAGACATAGCAGTTATTACTAATATATCTCCAAATCACTTAAATATACATAAAGATTATCAAGAATATATTGATGCAAAAAAGAATATATTTAAGTACCAAAACGAAAAAAATACTTTAATATTAAATTATGATAATGAAATAACAAGAAAATGTAGTAACGAAGCAAAAGGAAATGTAATATTTTTCAGTAGTAAAGAAAAATTAGATAATGGGTTTATTGTAGATGATAAAATAATAAAACAATGTAAAGATCAAATAAGAGAACATATTTTAAAGACAGATGAAGTAAAATTAAAAGGAAAACACAATTATGAAAATATTGCAGCAGCTCTTGCAGCAACATATAAAATAGTTGGGTTGGATTCAGCAATACAAGCCATTAAAGAGTTTAATGCTGTTGAACATAGATTAGAATTTGTAAGAGAAATTAATGGTGTTAAATGGTATAATGATTCTGCAAGTTCATCACCAACTAGAACAATATCTGGTTTAAAAGCATTTGATGAAAAAATCACTTTAATTGCCGGTGGATATGATAAAAATTTAGACTATACACCTATTGCCAAACCTATTATTGAAAAAGTAAATAATTTAATTCTTATGGGACAAACAAGTGAAAAAATCTTTAATGCAGTAAAACAAGAATTAGATAATCAAAATAAGCAATTACATATTTACACATGTAATAATTTAGAAGAAACAATTAAAACAGCAAAAAAAGTAACTAAACCTGGAGAAATAGTACTATTTTCACCTGCAAGCGCAAGCTTTGATATGTTTAAAAATGCAGTTGAAAGAGGAAAGAAATATAAAGAATTTGTACAAAAAATATAATAATTTTCACAAAAAAACAGACCTCCTCATATTATATACAAAATATGAAGGAGGTTTTTATATGACAAATAATCAATCATATGAAGAATACATAAGAAGTATATTAGGTTATCCTAACAATATGACAAGTTCTATACTTGACAGAGAATTTAATGATAACAATTCATATAATATGTCTAATAGAACAAACACAGAAAATAGCATGTTGGAAAATTGTTATCCAGAAATATATAAAATAGTATATCCTATGGTAACAACTGCATGCCAAAACAACACAATGCCTATAACAAGCCAATTAGTTGAAAATATGACAGATGAAATATATTCTGCAGTTGAAAGCAATACAGAAATAGGAATTAATATCACATTAAAAAATCAAGTTAAAACTACTCAAACTAGAGAAAACAACACGACTCAAACGGCTCAAAGAGATGGCAGAACGGTGACTAATATGCCAGAGAAAAAAGAAGTAGAAAATAGAGGAGAGGATAGACAATTTAGAAATAGAAATCTTAGAGATTTAATTAAAATTTTATTAATTAGAGAATTACTTGGAACTCCAGGATTTCCGCCACAACGTCCACCAGTTCCTCCAAGACCACCAGTAAGACCACCTTTTCCAGGAGGACCTATGCCAGGACCAAGACCACCATTTATGCCAAGAGATGGAAAATATTATGATGATTTATATGAGGAAGGTTAAATTTATTTATAATAAAAAATGAAAAATATTCCATTTATTCAAATTAGTTTTTGTATATATTTTTTATTTTTGTAGAAAATAATATTGAAAAACTTTGAAAGGTGGTAATCTTAATGAAAGCAAGTGAATGTATGTGCAACAATGTTTGTGCAATAAAACCTAACTTAACTATAAATGAAGTTGCAAAATTAATGGGAGAAAAACATATTGGTTGTATACCAGTTTGTGATGACGAAAATTGTATATGTGGAATAGTAACAGATAGAGATTTAGTTTTAAGAACTATTGCATGCGAAAAAGATCCAAAAACAACTCCAGTAAGTGAAATTATGACTTGTGATGTATGTACTTGTAAAAAAGATGAAGAAATGTCAAATGTAGAATCTAAAATGTCACAAAATCAAATAAGAAGAATTCCTGTATGTGATTGTAATAATCATGTAGTTGGAATATTAACATTAGGAGATTTAGCACAAAATGATAAAGAATTAGGAAAACAAGAAGTATGTACAACAATAAGTAATATTTGTAACTGTGGAACTCAAACAAAAAACGATCAATAAATAAACATTAATAACAATTTATAAAAGGACGGATATTCTCCGTCCTTTTACATATAATACAATAAGGAGAGAAAAAATGATTTATGATATTTCTTATTGGACAAGAGTGTTAAAAAGAATTTTATATGTTGTTTTTATATTATTAGGGTTATATATAGGTTTGAAACTATCTATTTTTTATATGCCTTTTTTAATTGCATTTATAATATCTTTAATGATTGAACCAGCAATAAAATATATTATGAAAAAAACAAAATTAACAAGAAGGACTAGTTCAATAATAATATTTGTAATTGTATTATTTATTATACTTGGAAGTTTAACTTGGTTAATTATTACACTTTTTTCAGAATCTTCTAGTTTATTACAAGGGCTTAATGATTATGTTGGAAAAGCACACCAAATATTTGACAATTTTATGAAAAGTTTCGATTTTGACAAAATACATTTATCAGATGAAATCTTAGGCGTAATACAAAACTCAACAGGAGATATACTAAATAATGCTTCTAACTGGGTAAGAAACTTATTAACAAGATTAATAAATATAGTAACAAGTTTACCTTCTATAGCGATATGTATTGGAATTACAGTACTTGCATTGTATTTTATTTGTGTAGACAAAATTTATATATTAGATCAAATAGAACATCATTTGCCAAAATTATGGGTAAAGAAAATAGGAATACATCTTCGTGATTTAATAAAAACATTAGGAGGATATTTAAAAGCAGAAGCAACTTTAATTTTAGTATCTTTTATAATTTCATTATTAGGATTGTACATATTAAAAATTTGTGGATTTAATGTACAATATCCATTATTAATGGCTTTATTTATAGGTTTTGTAGATGCGTTGCCAATTTTAGGCTCAGGAACTGTTATGGTACCATGGGCAATTATTTGTGGACTAAATGGAGATTTAAAATTAGGAATTGCTATTATTGTATTACTTGTAATAATGTCTATAATAAGGCAATTATTAGAACCTAAATTAGTGAGTAAAAATATAGGAGTACATCCAATATTTACTTTAATTGCAATGTACACAGGATTTAAAATAATAGGAATTATAGGATTGTTAGTAGGACCAATTGTATTAATTATAGTTAAAAACATTTTTGCGAGCTTGATAGATCAAGGGGTATTTAAAACGATCTTTGATAAAAAGTAATAAATAATTACTAATAAAGCCAACTGCGTAACATTGATTTTTTGCGAGAATTATGTTAATATTAATAATAGAAAAACAGCAGTAACTTTTTTTATAATTAAAGAAAGTGAGGTATAATCATATGAAAAAATTATTTTATAAGATTGAAATGCGGATGGGAACTATTTTTGAAAACGAAGAGTCGGGTGAATTAACAGAAGAAAGATTTTATTATAGTAATGGTTATTGCATTATTGAAGACAGTGAAATAAAAGGAATTCTTACTGACGATTTGTTTAGAGCAATTTTTACTAAAACTTATATTTCCATGGGGATTTTGTTGTGTGACTATGCATTTGATGAAAATGGTGAAATTTCAAAAGAAAAATTTAAATACGATTTTGAAGTGAAATTAAACCAAGAAGTCCAATTTCCTTGTCAGTTTATATTTGTATGCAATTGTAATGAAACAGATGAAAAAATATTAACAACATTAAATTTTTTATCTAAAGTAACAGATATTACTAAACAAAAAGAAATTTATGACGATTTAGTAGAAGTAGGCCTAATTTAATCCGCAAAATAAAAGACTATTTTAAATAGTCTTTTATTTTTATGTTATGAATTTTATTTTTATTCCCATTCAATTGTTGCTGGTGGTTTAGAAGTAATATCATAAACAACACGATTAACATGTTTTACTTCATTTACTATTCTAGATGAAACCTTTTCTAAAATTTCATAAGGTATTTTACTCCAAACACCTGTCATAAAGTCTGTTGTTTCAACTGCACGAAGAGCAATAGTGTAATCATAAGTTCTTTCATCACCCATAACACCAACAGATTTTAAATTGGTTAATACCGCGAAATATTGATTAATATTTTTGTGCAATCCAGCATTTGCAATTTCTTCTCTAAAAATGCTATCAGCATCTTTTAATATAGTTAATTTGTCATCTGTAATGTCTCCAATAACACGAATAGCAAGACCTGGACCAGGGAAAGGTTGTCTAAAAACTAAGTTTTCTGGTATACCAAGTTCTAATCCTGTTTTTCTAACTTCATCTTTAAATAAATCACGTAAAGGTTCTATAATTTCTTTAAAATCAACATAATCAGGAAGACCACCAACATTGTGATGACTTTTTATTACAGAACTTTTTCCTAAACCACTTTCAATTACATCAGGATAAATAGTTCCTTGAACTAAAAAGTCAACAGTACCTATTTTTTTAGCTTCTTCTTCAAAAACTCTAATAAATTCTTCACCTATAATTTTTCTTTTTAATTCAGGATCTGAAATGCCAGCAAGTTTGTTTAAAAATCTATCTTTAGCATTTACTCTAATAAAGTTTAAGTCATAATTTTTAGTAAATATCTCTTCAACTTCATCACCTTCGTTTTTACGAAGAAGTCCGTGGTCAACAAAAATACAAGTTAGGTTTTTACCAATTGCTTTAGAAAGCAAAACAGCAGCAACTGATGAATCAACTCCTCCTGATAAAGCACATAATGCTTTTTTGTCACCAATTTTTTCTTTTAATGCTTTTATAGAATCTTCTACAAAAGAAGAAATTTGCCAATCACCAGAACAATTACAGATATTAAATAAAAAGTTTTTAATAACTAGAGTTCCATTAACAGAATTATTTACTTCTGGGTGGAATTGAATACCATATAATTTTCTTTCTTTATTTTCCATAGCAGCATTTGGGCAAGAATTAGTATGTCCAATGTTTTTAAATCCTTCTGGTACAGTTTCTACATAATCAGTATGGCTCATTAAAAATCCATTTTGGTTATCAAAACCTTGGAAAAGGGGAGAGGTATTGTCTATTGATACATCTGTTGTTCCGTATTCTCTTTTATTTGCTCTAGCAACTGTTCCTTTTAATGTATGTGTCATTAGTTGCATTCCATAGCAAATACCAAGTACAGGTATTCCTAGTTCAAAAATTTCTTTTGAACATTTTGGTGATTCTTCTCCATAAACACTTGCTGGACCTCCTGTAAAGATTATTCCTTTTGGATTTTTTTCTTTTATTTTTTCAATTGTAATGTCAAAAGGTACTACTTCTGAATATACATTACATTCTCTAACTCTTCTTGCAATTAATTGATTGTATTGTCCTCCAAAATCTAAGATTAAAATTAATTCATTTGTTTTCATAATTACCTCCAAATTCAATTTGTCTTATTTTATCATATAATGTAAAAAAAAACAAGTAGAGAAGATCTACTTCTCTACTTGTTTTACAGCAAAATACATTGGTTTGTATCCTGCTTCTGTGAATTCCTCGATCAGATTATCAGAGATTGGTGTAATGTCTGCATTGATACTTTGCCGATGCATCCATTTATGGCCAACTCGTCGTATGAAATGATAATTATACATATCAGGACGACCTTCGTAGTCGTAATGATATGGAATAAATCCAAAGAAGGCTATAAGCCATTCTCCTTTTTCTAAAGCCGAGTTTTCACTTTCTAACCGCCGACAAGAGCGGTTAATTTTTTTTAGGTGTTCCCGAATTACATCTTCTGGAACTTGGTTTTGAAAATACCATAAATTAAAATTTGAATAATTTGTGGTATTTTCAATTTTAAGTGCAAATGTCATGCAATTTTTCATAAAGTGGTGCACTCCTTTCAAATAAATATTATATATATTATAGCATATTTTGGAGAATAAATCAATAAATCACAAAAGAAAGAGATATTTCAAAATTGAAATATCTCTAAGTTAAAAATGTTACTTATTTAATTAATTTTGATGTTACGCGCTACATATATGCCACTAGCTGACGCTTGCATAAGACCTCTACTTAATCCTGCACCATCGCCGATAGCATACAATCCAGAAACTGATGTTTCCAATTGATCTGACAATTTGATAATATTGCTCGAAAATTTTGCTTCTAAAGCATATAACAAATTGTCCGGAGATGCAAATCCAGGGATTACTTTATCAAGCATATCAATGAAATTGACAATGTCTGTCATTACTCTAGCTGGCATTCCTAAATTCAAATCGCCTGGTATTGCGGAATGCAAAGTAGGCTGAACGCTATTTGATTTCAGACCATTGATTCTTGTCCTGTTGCCGCCTTTTAAATCACCCAATCTTTGTACAATAATACTGCTACTATCTGTATCTGAAATAGCATTCAGTTGGTGAGCGATTAATCTGGCATATTTTCCAGGATTTAAATACGTATTACCAAGACCAATTGTAACGAGTAAAGCAAGATTAGTGTTTTCACTTTTTACTTCTTTGTTGCTATGCCCATTACACATAACCAAAGGGCCTAAGATCGGATCATCATAGGACTCGGTAGTAACAAATCCTCCAGGATTCTGACAAAATGTGCGAACTTTGTCTGTGAAAGGAGAAGGGTTAGCAAAGAATTTGCCTTCATACATCAAATTATTTACTTCTTTCATAACTTCGTTACGAAGCTCGTACCTAACTCCGAGATCAATAGGTCCTGGAACTGTTTCAATATTGTTCTTAGTACATTCGTTAAACAACCAATTTGATCCAACGCGACCTACTGAAAGGACTGCAGCTTTAGCTGTAATAGTTGTTCCGTCAGAAAGCTTGAATCCTTTGAATTTGTTATCCTTAATTATCAAGGAACTGCAGGCTCTTTCCGTAAATAATTGTACACATTTGTCTTCAAGTACATTTTGTATTTTCTCAAAAATAAGATGAGCTTTTTCAGTGCCTAAATGCCTAATAGGCGGATTAGCAAGTGAGATTCCATTTCTGATAGCATTTTTTTTCAAAACAGAAATTTTTTCTTCATTGCCAATGCCTTCGATTTTAGTAGTGGCTCCAAATTTCAAGTTAATCTCATCTACATAAGATACTAATTCTTTAAAAGAATTTATACCTGTATATAGATGAAGATTTCCACCAACTAATACTTCTTGGTCATTTGGCAAGCATAAAGTTTCTTTGCCATCCGAAAAGGCACCAGCCCCGCTCATGCCACACATAATATGGCAAGGATTGCATTTTTGACACTTACCCAAATCTTTTTCTGGACAATGTCTTTGCTCAACTCTTTTTCCTTTTTCAAATATAGCTATCCGAATTTTAGGATAAAGGTTAATTAGTTCGTATGCTGTAAACATACCTCCTGGGCCTCCGCCAATAATTGCTACATCAAAATCCAATTCTCTTTTTGTCATAATAATCCTCCTGTCTATATTCACATTTTTATAGTTTTATTACAATAAAACCAATTTAAAAGCAGTAACATAATAAGTATACAATAAAAAGTTACAAAAGTCAAATAATATCACTTGTAGGAATGTAACTATCATCTGGGGGATAGACTAATTCATCATTTGGTTTATTTGTATTTTTTATTTCAGTAATTTTTATTATAGGCATATCTCCATGATAATCACCTTTTATAATTTCGCCAGTGATTTCTACCCAAGAATTATCAGAAAATTCTTTAGCTTTATTATATTCGCATAAAAAACCAACAACAACAGTTTGGAAATCTGATGAAATAACCATATCACGAGATATAACAAATTGATTTTCTTTTAAATCACTTACTCTATATACGTAACCTGTAAAATTTATTTTTCTTCCAACATATGTATCAATGTTTTCATGAACTATTTTTAATACATTAGTATAATTATTTGAATTTAATCTTGTAACATTATTTTTAGGCAAACATCCAGAAGGT
This sequence comes from uncultured Clostridium sp., assembly GCA_900556695.1. Taxonomy (GTDB): domain Bacteria; phylum Bacillota; class Clostridia; order TANB77; family CAG-508; genus CAG-269. Next base: position 20 of record USQA01000013.1, on the reverse strand, counting down.
TCAAATGAATTTTTTGCACC
>USQA01000012.1 GCA_900556695.1 uncultured Clostridium sp. | reverse complement strand
GCAGTATCTACTATTTTTTCAGCAGACTGATCTAAAACTACATGGTCATATGCTTTTAGTCTTATTCTAATTTTTTCACTTGTTGCTACTGTGTTTGCCATTGTAATTTTCCCTCCTTTTAAAATTTATTTTTTGTTGTGATAGCTATAGTTTGCTATCTAAATTACCGTGGCAAGTTAAAACGCACTCTGGTGTTTTTAATATCACCTATATAAAAACCCAAAATATGCATGATAATCTTGGGATAAGTGCTATTTATATAAAACTTACCGCCTGGTCTTTGCCATGACATACTCCACCAAAGTTCCCTCCATCCTTATCTCCGTAAGAATGTAGCCACATTTGGCTTCAACGCTAAACTCATGCTTAAATATTATACAACATCTCTTTGCTTCCTGTCAATACTTTTTTCGCTTTTTGTATTCAAAATTGAGCGATATTTTTTATATTTATATCTTATTTGATTTTTTATATCTAATAATTATCTATTCCATTATATAAATTATAAACATATTCAAATCCTAATCTATTTAAAATCCTTTGTGCTTTTTTACTTCTTGAACCTGTACTACAATATACTATCATTGGTTCTTTCTTATATATTGCAATTTCATTTATCCTTGCTCTTAATTCATATTCCGGAATTAAAATACTTCCTTCAATATGACCTTCATTATATTCTTGTGGACTCCTTACATCTATTAAAACCGCACCATTTATCAACATATTATTTAATTGTTCAATTGTTATGTCGTTTTTTTCCATAGTTCTGTTATTCTTTCTTTTTAAAGCATATATTAAGTTATTAAACATTATACTCCTCCAATAAAATATTCTATATATTATAATATGACATTATTTTTTTACTTGTTATTATTTAAATATTAATATTTCTTTATTTTTTCTTTTTTACAAGAATATTACGAGAGTATTTCATATTCTTTACAATTATGTCATCTTTCCTATTTTATGTTTCCTATGTTGTCGTTTTTTGTTTTTTTACACAGTAATATTTTAAACTGTGGATACTGTGGATAACTTTGTGAATAACTTAAAATACTAAGTTTGAGTTCACAAGTTGTTCACATTCAATTTTGGTTTATATAATTTTTACATTTTTTTCTTTTTTTAGCTACTATTTATGTGTACCTCGTTTTGTTTTTTATCTCAAAAAATACTACTATAAAACTAATATTTTGAATTAAAAGCTTGAGCAGCGCTAGCTCACGGATAGCCCTTAAAACCTCGAAAGTTTTAATGAAAAATATTAGTTTTATAGTAGTATAAATGAATAAAAGAACAACTTAAAATACAATCACTTTATTATTCCAAAATATATAATCGCTATAATCTCCAATATAGTTATAAACGGAAAACCTATTACAAATGCAACCTTTTGTGTTTTATGTCTAAACGTATACATTCCTGCAATTGTTCCTATTCCGCCTCCCAACGCAGTTATTATAAATAATGTCTTTTCCGGTATTCTCCATCTTCCTTTTTTAGCCTTTTGCTTGTCTAGCCACATTATAAAAAATCCAAATATATTAATACTAATAAAATATATTATTATATTCTTTAATGTAAATATCTCATTTATATCTATTGTACTTTGTACCATATTTTTTCCCTTTCTATTTTGATATTCTCTGTATTATCCCATTACATTTATTAAATATTTCTTTTTCATCTATTTTGCTTATATTTTTGTTTTCCATTAATATTTTACCATTTACTAATGTAGTTTCTACATCATTTCCTTTTGCATTATACACTATTTCTGCAAATACATTATTTATTGGTTGTGTTAAAACATTATTTAAATTTAAAACAATTATATCTGCACTTTTTCCTATATCAATACTACCTATCTTATCCTCTAGCATTAATGTTTTTGCACCATTAATTGTTGCCATTTTTAAAACTTCATATGCTGGTAAATCTTCAGGATCTTCATTTATTCCTTTTTGCAATAAAGCTGTAAATTTCATTGTTTCAAACATATCTAGGTTACTACCGCTTCCTTGTCCATCTGTTCCTAAAGATACACATATATCATTATCTAACATTTCTTTTATTTTCGCTACTCCACATCCTAATTTTAAATTACTAATAGGACAATGTGAAATATACGAATTTGTTAATTTTAGTCTTTCTATATCTTTTTTATTTAATTTAACACTATGTGCTAATATATTATGTGTTTCTAAGAAATCTCTTTCTATAACTTCTACAGGGCTTTCTACTTTATATTCCCTTTTTATATCTTCTCTTTCTTGTTCATTTTCGCAAAAATGCATGTGAACTGGTAATTTATTTTCTTTTGCAAATTCAATACATTTTTTTACATATTGTTCATTACTTGTATATAGGCCATGTATGCCTGCATTAAAACTTATAGTATCTTCATTGTATTTTTCTATCAATTGTTTTAATTCGCTTAATCTTTGCTCATCATTTGCATCATGTCCCATTAATGTACGTGTTGTTTGTAATCTTATTCCTGTTTTTAATGCAGCTTCTATAATTGAGTCTGTCATAAAATACATATCATTAATTGTTGTTGTACCTGTTTTTATCATTTCTATACATGATAAAAGTGTTGCCCAATAAATATCTTCTTCTTTCAACTTATCTTCCATAGGCCATATTTTTTGTGTTAACCAATCTTGAGTTTTATATCCATCTACAGTTTCTCTAAATATGCTCATACTTATATGTGAATGTGTATTAATAAATCCTGGCATAACTACTTTATCGGTTGCATCAATAATTTTATCAACTTCTTGTGTTATATTCTTTTCTATTTTTGTTATTTTTTTATCTTCTATTAATATATCTATATTTTCTTCATATTTTTTTCTGTTTTCACTCATTGATATTAAATTACAATTTTTTATTAATATTTTCATTGGTTTTCCTCCATTTTTTGTTTATCCAAATAAACTCATTTGATTACTTTGACTCATACCTTTTAAACATCCATAATTTTTAAGTAAATCTGTAACTGAATTTCCAACTTTAGAACGTATTTTTAAATCATCAATAGACATAAATTTTCCTTCTTTTCTCGCTTTCACAATTCCTTCTGCCGCTACAGTACCAAGTCCTGGTATACTATTTAATGGCGGTCTAATTGCTCCATCTTCTACTAAAAATTTTGTACTATGTGATTTGTATAAATCCATAGGTAGAAATTCAAATCCTCTTTCATACATTTCTAATACTAACTCTAAAATCGCATACATATTTTTATCCTTTGTTGTTGCATTATTTCCTTGTAAGTCTATTTCTTTCATTTTATTTTTTACTTTTTCTTTTCCAAAAATCATACAATCACTATCAAATTCATCTGCTCTTATTGAAAAATATGATGCATAATATGCTAATGGCTCATGTACTTTGAACCATGCTATTCTAAATGCATTTGTTACATATGCTGCCGCATGTGCTTTTGGGAACATGTATTTTATTTTTTCACAAGATTTTATATACCAATCTGGCACATCATGCTCTTTCATTAACGCTTTATATTCTTCCCATTTTGCTGGATCTTTTAACGCCTTTCCTTTACGAACTGTTTCCATTATTTTGAATGCTGGGTTTGGTGGTAATCCCATCTTTATTAAATAAATCATAATATCATCACGACAACATATTGAATCTTGTAATGTTACTGTTCCTGCTTCTATTAAGCTTTGTGCATTTCCAAGCCATACATCTGTACCATGTGATAATCCGTGATATTCTAATTAATTCATCAAATGTTTTTGGTTTTGTATCAACTAGCATTCCTCTTACAAATTTTGTTCCAAATTCAGGTACTCCAAAGCTTCCTACTTCTGAATGAATTTGTTCTTTTGTTACTCCTAGAGCATCTGTTGAACTAAATATTGACATTGTTTCTTTATCATCTAAAGGTACTTTTGTTGGATCTTTTCCTGTAATATCTTGTAACATACGTATCATTGTCGGATCATCGTGACCTAAAATATCTAATTTTAATAGGTTTTGATCTATAGAGTGATAATCAAAATGTGTTGTAATAATATCTGAATTTGGGTCATCTGCTGGATGTTGTACAGGACAAAATTCATATATTTCTCTTCCCTTAGGTACAACTATAATTCCACCTGGATGTTGTCCTGTTGTTCTTTTTATTCCTGTACAACCAGATGCTATTCTTTGAGTTTCTGCCCTATTTATTGGAATGTTTCTTTCTTCATAATATTTTTTTACATATCCATATGCTGTTTTTTCTGCTATTGTACCTATTGTTCCTGCTTTAAATGTTGTTCCTTTCCCAAAAATAACTTCTGTATATTTATGTGCTTTTGCTTGATATTCTCCTGAGAAGTTTAAATCTATATCTGGTTCTTTATCTCCATTAAATCCTAAGAATGTTTCAAATGGTATATCCATTCCATCTTTATCTAATTTATGACCACACTTAGGGCAAGATTTATCTGGTAAATCAAATCCATTCTTATATCCGTAATCTGTAAAGTCAGAATATTTACAATTTGGACATCTATAATGGGCTGGTAAAGAATTAACTTCTGTTATACCTGTCATATTTGCAACAAATGAAGAACCTACAGATCCTCTAGATCCTACTATATATCCATCCTCATTTGATTTCCATACTAATTTTTGTGCAATAATATACATAACTGAGAATCCATTTTTTATAATTGAATCCAATTCTTTATCTAATCTTGTTTGTACTATCTCTGGTAAAGGATCTCCATATAATTCATGTGCTTTAGAATATGCTATATCTTTAATTGTTTGCTCACACCCTGGAATATGTGGTGGACATTTTTCTGGAGAAATTGGACTAATTCTATCACACATATCTGAAATCTTATTTGTATTTGTTACAACAACTTCATATGCCTTTTCTTGTCCTAAATAACTAAACTCTTCAAGCATTTCTTCTGTTGTCCTTAAATATAATGGTGCTTGCTTATCTGCATCTTGATATCCTTGTCCTGCTTCTAAAATTCTTCTATATATTTCATCTTGTGGATCCATAAAATGCACATCACATGTTGCAACTACTGGTTTGTTTAATTTTTCTCCTAATGAAACTATTTTCCTATTAATGTCTCTTAATGCTTCTTCATCTTTTACTGTTTCATTTCTTATTAAGAATTCGTTGTTTCCTATAGGTTGAATTTCTAAATAATCGTAAAAATCTGCAATTTCTTCTATTTCTTCATCTGTTCTTCCTAATTCTATTGCTTGATATAACTCTCCTGCTTCACATGCACTTCCTATAATTAATCCTTCTCTGTATTTTTCTAATAAACTTTTTAATATACGTGGTTTTCTATAAAAATAGTTAACATGTGAATATGATACTAACTTATATAAGTTACGTAATCCCACATAATTTTTAGCTAAAATAATTGCATGATATGTTCTTAATTTTTTATATGCTTCTTTTTTTGCTTCTTCATTACTACTTACTTTATCAATATCTTCAACTTTTTTAGCTCCTCGTTTTTTTAGCATGTCCATCATTACATTAAATACTTTTACTGTTGTATCAACATCATCTAACGCACGGTGTGCTACTTCAACTTTTATTCCTAAATTATCCGCAATTTTTCCTAATTTATATTTTTTATAATCTGGAAATAGATCTTTTGCTAAACTTAATGTATCTAAATATGTGTAATCAAATTCATATCCTAAATTTTTAGCATTTTGTTTTAAAAATCCCATATCAAACGGTGCATTATGTGCAACTAAAACAGAGTCTTTTATAAAATCTAAAATTTTTGGAAACACCTTGTCTATAGTTTCACTATCAGCTACCATATCATCTGTAATATTAGTAACTTCTGATACTCTTTGTGGAATATGTTTTTCGGGATTTACAAAACAACTAAATTGGTCTAGTACTTCACCATTTTTTATTTTCATAATTCCAACTTCTGTTATTTTTTCTGTTGTTGCTGAAAATCCTGTTGTTTCTAAATCTAGTACACAATAGGTTGTATCTATATCTTGTCCTTTCGGATTTGTTACTATAGCATTTTTATCTGGTGCTAAATATGCCTCAACACCATATATAATTTTCATATCTGGATTGTCGTATCCTAATAATTTATGTGCTTCTGGAAATGCCTGAACAACACCATGGTCTGTAATAGCAATTGATTTCATTCCCCATTTCATAGCTCTTTTTATTAAATCTGCTGCTGATGTCATTGCATCCATTTGGCTCATTTGAGTATGCATATGTAGTTCTACTCTTTTTACTTCACTATTATCTTGTCTTATTTCCTTTTTTAATCCTTCTGTTTCAATTATTGTATTTGCCATTACTGTTAATTCGTTTGAAAATGTATCCATTTGGGCTGTTCCTGCTAGCTTTATTCCTTTTGATTTTTGAATTCTTTTCATTATTTTTTTAGCTTTATCTTTTTCTAAAAATGCTTTACAAGTAATTGTACTTGTACCATCATATAAATCAAAACTAAATAATGTTTTTCCTGATTTTAGAGTTCTATCTTCTGAATAAATAACCTCTCCTTGTAATGCTACTCTTCCATCATCTACTCCTAAGTCTTCTACTTTTACTACAGTTTCTGTTATATTTGGAGTTGTGCCTAAAATTAATGGAGTATCTTCTATCTCTTCTTCTTTTGGCAATTCTGGCACATCAGTATTTGTTTCAACTATTGTATTTGCAATTACAGTTACATCTCCTGCATATGTATCTAATCCTGCTTTTCCTGTTAATTTTATTGCATTTGCATTTTTTATTTTTTCTGTAATTTCTTGTCCTTCTTTTAAATCTTTTGCAAATGATTTACATGTAATAATTCCTGTTCCATCATATAATTCGCAAATAATCATTCCTTTTCCTGATCTAGTTTCTCTAACATCAACTGAGACAACTCTTCCTTCTAGTGTTATTCTTCCATTATCTGCTGTAATGTCTTTTATTTTTATTAATTTTTCTTTTGCTTTTGATGGTTTTCCCATTATATATTCTTTAACTTCTGTCTCTTGCTCAAGTTCAGGTACTATATTTTCTTCTGGAATATAACCTTCCATATCTGTTGGTGGCATATAATCTACATCATTATATTCAGGAATTTGTGCTTCTTTTTCTTCTCTATATTGCTTATTTTCTTTTTCAATTCTTTCTATTATTTGTTCTTCTTCTTTTTTCAAATTCTCTTTTATTGCATTTATTTCTTCTTTTGATATATCTTCTATTAATTCTATTTTATATTGCTTTCCAAATAAATTTTTTAATACATTTGATAACTCAACATCTGTTTTTTTGGCTTTTAAAAAATCAGCACCTTTTATATGCATTTTTACAATAATCTCTTTTTCTCCAACTTCGATATTACTTTTTAAAAGTAACATTGGCTTTGTTAAAGGATATTTATGTGCCATATATGCTATTATATTTTTCCATTCTGTATCTATTGGCTTTCTTTCTACTTTGTCATGATAATTTATTTTTATATCTATATGAGAAAATTGAAATCTTTCTTTTAAAAATTTTTCAAAATACCATATTTCTTTTATTTCTATATATTCATCAAAATAAAGCCCTACTTGTAATGTGTTTGTTTTCTTTACTACATTTAGGACTGTTACTTCTGCATATTTTATATTTGAATTTGTTTTGTAATCGCTAAATATTTCTCCTACTTTTTTTGATTTATTTGACATCCTTTATTCTCTCCCTTTTGTGTTTTTAATTTTATCATATTTTAATTTATAAAAAAAGCGAACATTAAAATTTAATCTTAGTTTTTTATATTTATATTGTTTTAAAAAATATAATTTATTTTTTGTAACACAATTTTGTTTAATTCATATTATATATCATACAAAGGAAACAACAAAAGAAGAACATATTTCTTTAAAGGAAGGGGGTCTAGACTATGCCAGAAAATAGAGGATGCGGTGGATTCGGATTTGGTGATGATTGTTGCTGGATTATAATCCTTATATTATTAATCTGCTGTTGTTGCGGTGGTGGTAGAGGAGGCTGTTGCTAATCCTTTTTCCCCTCTAGCTTTTAATATAAATATATATTAAAAGCAGACAATTTATAACATAAAAGAGTTCCTTTTTTGGAACTCTTTTATATTTTATTTAAATCTTTTTCCTTTACGTTTTCTTTTTGGCTTTGGTTCTTCTTCATATTCATCATCATAATTATTAGAATTATAATTTTCTAAAAATTTTCTTTTTAAAGCCTCTTTTTCCTCTTCCTCTGTCTTGCCTTTTACCTCTGTAAAATCTATATCATCATTTTCTGTATCTTCTTCATAATTTGTTTTTTCTTCATCATAACCTTCATTTATATTATCTTCTGGAAATAAATCATTATGGTCTTCTTCCCAATCTTCTTCATCTTCATAATATCTATTTCTTCTGTATCTAATTATAAATGCAATTATTAATATTATAATAATTATTCCAACTACACTTGCAATAATAATTTTCTTTCTTTTCTCAGCTTGTTCTTTTTGTACTGCTTCTTCATCTACTAGACTCTTATTTACTATTACTTGATATGTTGCAACATTTTCTCCATCTGAATCAGATACTAATATTGTAATTATATTTTCTCCTTCTTTTAGCTCTTCATTTCCTGTTACCTCTACAACAAATTTACTATCTGTTGCAACAGCACTAATATTTAATTTTGTATCTTCTCCTATGTATTTTGTTGTATATTCATATGTGTTTGTACTAAATTCTGGTTCTAATGTTAAACCTTCAATTTTTAATTCTGATAGACCTTTAGATCCATCTTGATTATCGATTTTAGTACTATTTTTTGCATTTTCACTTTTATTTATATTAATTGTAGAAGTTTTACTAGTTCCATCTTCTGCTGTTACTACGACTGATACTGTATTTTTTCCATTTTCTAATTGTTTCTTTCCTGTTCCTGATACAGTAGCTTTAGAATCTTGTGCAGTAGCATAAACATTTATTTCTTCAACTTCTTCTGATACTGTAACATTGTATGTTGTTATTGTTGGTTTAAATCCAGAAAAGTCATTTGGTTTAATCCCTAAATTACTTAAGTTTGCATTACTTGATTTTTTGTTTGTAGTACTTGTTGTTTTTTGAGTATTTTCATTTTTACTTTTGTTTGATGTTGTATCAGTACTTGTTGAGCTATTATTTTTAGCAGTATTACTTGTATTGGCTGTATTGTTTACTGCATATGAATTAATATTAAACAAAACAATTAAACTTATTATAGCTATTGTTATAAATATAATTTTTTTTGATTTTTTCATATGATTCTCCTTTTTTTATTTCTTTTGTTTGTGTTTTTAAAATTATATCATTATGATTTTTTTTAGTCAATAAATTTATTTGCTATTAAATATAAAAATTTAAATTGCTATGAAACTGCTATAAAAGATATATATTTAAAATCGAGTTCGACTTGATTATTTGTTTTTTCTTATGTTTATAGTGTGTATATATAGTTTGAATATTTGTGTATCTAAAACGCCTTGAAGAACGGAACTTTTAAATATATATCTTTTATAGCAAACTTTTTCTAATAAATAACAAAAAAAGAAGAGCTTATTTCTAAGCTCTTCCCAACTTCTTAGCAGCGAATCAAATCATTTAGCATTCTCACACTTCTGATTTCCTACTGTACAAGAAGTTTTGCATGCACTCTGGCAAGAAGTTTGACACTCACCGCATCCTCCGGTTTTTAATGTGTTTTTAAGATTCCTGCTTGTTAACGTTTTTATACGTTTCATGTGCAGCTCCTTTCTGCTACAAAAAAGTAGCAAAACTACTAATTAATAGATACTATATAATATTACAACATTTTCTTATTTATGTCAATTGAATATCGATTATAAAATTATGTTCATAAACATTTACTTTTATGTATATTTATGATATAATTGTTTTTGTCGCTGTTAATTAGCTTATTTTTGAAAGGAGGCTTCGGTGTATGAGCAACATATCTAGAAGCCAATGGTACAATCAACAAATTAGTACTTTTTTAAGTTCTACCAAAAATGAAACATTTATCTTACTTTATGGTCGGGAAATTAAAAAAGTTGCTAAAAGCTATCCAGAGTTAACTATAACAACGGTAGCATGTGCCGGGCTAAATGATAATAGAAAAGTTTGTCATTTGGCCAAATAACTTTTCGGGAGCATATTTGTAATTTAAATATGCTCCTTTTCTTATACTATTTTTATTCTATAGTATTTTACAAATTTCTTCCTTTTTTTCAATTTTTGTGATAAAATAGCAAATGGTAAAATTAATATTTTATGGAGAAGATTATAATGATAGATTTACTTTCACCTGTTGGTGATTTTGAATGTTTAAAAGCTGCCGTTCAAAATGGTGCAGACAGTGTTTATTTTGGTAGTAATTTATTTAGTGCACGAGCATTTGCTAATAACTTTAATTTAGAAGAATTAAAGCATGCAATTGAATATGCAAAATTACGTGGCGTAAAAACCAACCTAACTTTAAATATTTTAATAAAAGATACCGAGTTTGAATCAGCATTTGAATTAGCAAAAAAGGCTTATGAATATGGAATAGATGCAATAATTATTCAAGATTTAGGATTAGCTAAAAAATTGATTGAAGAATTTCCAGATTTACCTATTCACGGAAGCACTCAAATGACAATTCATAACTTAAATGGTGCTTTAGAATTACAAAACTTAGGTTTTAAAAGGGTTGTTCTATCAAGAGAACTTTCACTTGATGAAATTGATTATATTTGCAAAAATACTGATTTAGAAATAGAATGTTTTGCTCATGGCGCTTTATGTATTTCATATTCTGGTCAATGTCTATTTTCTAGTATGATAGGTGGAAGATCCGGAAATCGTGGAAAATGTGCTCGGACCTTGTAGACTTCCTTATGAATTAATAGAAAATAACAAATCAATAGATTCTGGCTATCTTCTTAGTCCACGCGATTTATGTAGCTTAGAACATATTCCAGATTTTATAAATTCCGGAGTTGACTGTTTAAAAATTGAAGGAAGAATGAAAGCCCCTGAATATGTAGCAACCGTTACAAGAATATATCGTAAATATATTGACTTAGCTTTATCAAATCAACCATATATTGTTGATGAAAATGATAAAAAAGAACTAATGCAAGCATTTAATCGTGGTATGTCTTCTTCTGGTCACTTAGAAAAAGAAGCTAATAGAGATTTTATTTTTAAAGAAAAACCTAATAATATGGGATTATTTTTAGGAATTGTTCAAAAATATAATAAGTCAAAAGGTCTTATAACATTAAAATTAAAAGAAAATATTAAAATTGGTGATACTATTTCTCTTCAAAACGAAGATGGTAGTTATACAATTTCAGAATTAATGAGTGACGGAAAAAATATTACAAAAACTCAAATAGATCAAACTGTTACAATCGGAAGAATGAAGGGAAATATAAACTTAGGTGATAAAATATACAAAATGTCTTCAAAAGAACTTTTAACAAAAGCTCAAAGAAGTTATAAAACAGAAAATAGGAAAATCCCTTTAACTTGCACAGTAACAATAAAAAAGAATGAACCTATATCTATTTTAGTTACAAGTTCATCTAAGCTTGATGTATATAAAAAATTAAATATTTCTTGCAAATTAGATTGTTTACCTGTAGAAGCAAAAAATAAACCATTAGACGAAAATACAATCATACGTCAATTATCTAAAACTGCTTATACCCCTTATGAATTTACAAAAATTAATATTGATTTAGAAGAAAATTTATTTTTGCCAAAATTAAGTGCATTAAATGAGTTAAGAAGAACTGCTTTACAAAAGGTCGAAGATTACGCAATTTCTAAAATTCATAAAAATATAAAAACAGACTTCAAAGATGACTTATCTACTAATCCATCTTTAGAATCTATGAGAGACTTTGCTAAAGAAAATATCAACTTCGAAAATAAATTTACAAAAATTTCTTTATTATTAAATATCCTAAATACAGAATTTGATTATTCTAAATTAGAAGATGTAGATAATTTATATATACCTTTAAATTATTTTAATGATAAAAAATTTGATAATATATTAAAAACTTTAACCAAAAAATTTAATACTTATATATATCTTCCTACTATCAAAAAAATAAATTATAGAAATTTATTTTATAACAATATTAAAGATACTGTAAATAAATATCAAATAAAGGGATTCGTAATATCTAATATTGGTAATTTGTTATTATTGAATGATTTATTTGAAGATTTAAACAAGTCTTTTAATATAATATCTAATTATACTTTAAATGTTTACAATAATAACACTGTACTAGAATTAAAAAAATTAGGAGTTAGTAAATTTACTATATCCCCTGAATCAGATAAATCTACAATATCAGATTTATGCAATTATAATTATTTACAAAAAGAATTAATAGTTTATGGTAAAACTCCTTTATTAAATATTAGTTATTGTTTATTAGGTTCATCTAATAAATGCTATCCTGAATGTAAACAATTATGTAGAAGTAATAATACTTATTATTTAAAGGATAGATTAAATATGAAATTTAGAATATTGCCTGATAATATTCAAACTGTTACTACTGTTTTTAATTGTAAAACTACTTCTATATCTTCTAAAGATTTTAATATAAATTTTGCAAGAATAGATATTTTAGATGAAGATATACAACAAATAAATGATATCATATTAAAAGTTAAATCTGGAAACCGTTTTGAAGGAAAAGATTATACAAATGGTAATTTAAATAGAGAAATATAATAAAAAATCACTAGTTAATAATCATCAAATAAAAATTAAGTAGTGATTTTCTTTTACATTTTATATTCTTTAGCGCTAAGCTTTATAATTAAGTCCATATTATCATCCTTAGCTGCTTTATTTTTTCTAATCATTCCACATTTTTTACATTTAAAAACAATAACATATCCTTTTTTATTATTCATTTCTAATCCAACTGGTTCCATGTCTCCATGACATTCTTCTTGCCTATCTCCTGGATTTTTATCTAAATGTTTTGAATGCAAACAATAAGGGCAATGATTTCTACATGAATATCCTAATTTAGGTACTTTCTTTCCACAGTTTTCACATATAAATTCTTCATCTATCTCTGTAAAGTTTCTTTGTTCCATGTTATCTCCTAATATTTAAAATTTCCTCCTCCAACGAATTCCTTAATTAATGAATTTGCTGGAACATATTCTGCTGGTATTTCTCTAAAATATTTTAACATATTTATTAATCTTCTTGCTTCTGCATATTCTGGATCTTCTGGTTTTATTTCTTCTAATAATGGCATTGCAATATTTTTTAATACTCCTAATTCATAAATTAGAGATGTATTAAATATTACATTAGCATTTTCTTGATATGGGAATATATTTTTTTCTTCTCCTCTATTTACCATATACCAGCTCGCAATTGTTTGTTTTGCAGAATATCCTCTAAATTGATAATCTCTTACAATTCTTCTAACTAATCTTGTATCTGTTGATGAAATTCTATTATATCTGTCCATATTTAAAACTGTTAAAGCACTAATATATATTTTATATTTTTGGTCTTTTGGTATACTACTTGTTAATTTATCATTTAAACAATGTATTCCTTCTATTACTAGTACTTCATCTTTTTCTAATTTTAATTTCTTTCCATTATATCTTTTTGTTCCTACATGAAAATCAAATTCTGGCATTTCAATTTCTTCGCCATTTAATAATTTTGTTAAATGATCATTAAATAATTCTAAATCAATTGCACCAATATTTTCAAAATCATATTTTCCATCTTCATCTCTTGGTGTTTGTTCTCTTTCTACAAAATAATTATCTACTGATATTGTAACTGGTTTAATTCTATTAATTCTTAATTGTAATCCTAATCTTTGTGCAAATGTAGTTTTTCCTGAAGAAGATGGTCCTGCTATTAATATCATTTTTATATTTCTATTTTTAGCAATATCATCTGCTATGTTTGCAATTTTCTTTTCATGTAATGCTTCATCTAGCATTATTACATCTTTTATTCTGTCTTCTTCT
>USQA01000011.1 GCA_900556695.1 uncultured Clostridium sp. | reverse complement strand
TCTATTTGTAGCTCTCTTATTTAATGAAATATCTGTTAGTTCTGAATGTTCTATATATCTACTAAATTTAATATTTTGTGAGTTTTCTTCGCTTTTTCTTTTCTTATATTCGTCTCTTAATTTTTCATTTGCTCTAATTACTCTTGACTTTCCATTTTCATCTTTGAATACAATAATATTTTTACTTTCATCGCTATTACTAAAAATAATATATGTATCTATGACTTCTCGCTTAATTTTAGAATATTCTTTCATTCTTCTTTCCTCCATTCAATTCTGTTTTGAATTAAATGTGAGGTGGAGATCGGCATTTAACTAATCTATATATAAACAAAAAGAGGTCAAATCTATCTTTACGGATAAATTCAACCTCTCTATTTTGTTTTTTTAACATTATTAATACACATTTGTCCAAATAACCTACACTCCTCTTTGTGTAGGATGAGATTTATGTAATAATGCTCAAAACTACACTAACATATATCTCTTCTTTTTCATTTTTCCTTAGATCATTTTTCTAAATTAGTGTAGTGTTTTATTGGATATTAAAATAATTGAAAAAGCACACAAATAACTTATAAATGGTTAGTTGTGTGCTTAGTATATTTATTTATATTTTTCAATTTATTTTGTGATATATCCATTTTCTCCCCCAACTCCTTATTATTTTCAGTCTTTGGTAGTTTAGGGATTTTTTCTTTTGTTTTATGGATTCTATCACAATCTTTTTGCAAAGTTTGTCGAATTGTGTAAGAAAGTGTAAAAAATATACGAAAAGTGTTTTTTTACTTTTCGTATATTTTATAATTATTTTTATATATTTTTAGCATGAAGTTTAAAAGAAAAATTCATGCTTTCTTTTAATTATTACTTAAATTTATTTGCAATACTTTCTAATTGTTTGGCTATTTCACTAAACTTATTTCTCATATCTAATGTCTTTATTGATATCTTATTTCCCATTACAGATGTTTCAACATCTGGTGATATTTCTTCATCAGTTCTTGCATATAATAACATCCCACTTACTATTTTATCATTTTTATATGCTTCATTAGCAACATAAGCATTTATCTGATTCCAATTATCTCTGTTTATTGTTTTTGTATCAAATCCATTAAAACCTTTATCATTTACTATTTTTCCATAAAATTTTGTATCTATTATAAGAACCTTGTTTTTATATCTTAAAGTAATATCAGTTACCATTTTTGGAATAAAATCTATCATATAATTATCATCAATCTTCCAAGACATTTGCTCAGATTTTGCATTTAATTCAGGAAAATGTTTTCTAAAATATTCTCTAACAAATTTTTCAAATAATACATTTAAAGATTGTCGATCTGTAAAATCTTTTAAATCTATATTTCCATCTTCTTCTGTCAAAATCATTCCTTTTTGAATCATATAGCATATATTTATTATAAATTTATAATATTTATTGTTTTTATTTAGTTTAATCTTTTTCCATTCAATTGTTTTAAAATCTAATAAATCTATATCTTGTAAAAATGAATATAACTTTTTAAGTACCTTTTTAGTCTCTTTATCAATTTTACTTGATTTTATTAAATAAAAAACTGTTGTTTTTATAATACTATTTAAATAATTATTAGATGAAAACTCATCGTATTCGCATATTACATTTATCTTTCCTTTAGCTCTGTTCTTTAATGTCTGTGTAATATTTATTTTTCCTTTGATTAATAAAGTTTCATTTGTTACCTCAACATATTCCTTAGCAATGCCTCTTTTTATTAATCTATTTAATAATATACACAAAATAACTGATAATAAATTATATACATTGTCAAATTCTTCAACATTAATATTCTTATTTTCTTTTTCAATTAAATTATTATTATCAAATGCATAAGCTAACATGTAATAAATATTACTTACTCTATAATCTCTACTCATTTATTGCTCCATATAATTCTTTTTCCCATAATTCCACCTTATTACTCTCATCATCATACCAGTACTCTTTTATTAATGGAATAATAGAATATTTGATGATTTGTTTTAATTTTAAATTTATGTCTCCAATATAAAATTGTAAATTGCAGAAATAGCTATGTCCAATCATAAATCCACTGCCCAAAGCTTCATCCTTACATATTGCTTCATTTAATTTTTTCACAACTTCAATTATATTTTCAAATGATTTTGAGTTGAAGCTCTTAATATATTCTATAAAATTCGGATTTTCAAATGCTGGCAATACAGGATAAAAATCGAATCTTCTCCTCAAAGCATAGTCCATAAGTGCTAATGATCTGTCAGCAGTATTCATCATTCCTATAATATATACATTTTCAGGAACTTTAAAATATTCATTTGAATATGTTAAGACCATTTCTTGACCTCTTTTATCATTTTCTATAAGTACCATAAGTTCTCCGAATATTTTGCTAATATTTCCTCTATTTATTTCATCTATGATAAAAAAGTATTTTTTATTTGGATTTTCGCTTGCTCTATTACAAAATTCTTTAAATATTCCATCTTTTTGTATAAATCCTCCATCTACAGATGGCATTATTCCTTCAATAAATTCTTCATAAGAATAACTTTGATGAAATTGAATAGACATTACTTGTTCCTTAATTTGCTCTTTATTAGATACACCTATTATTGAATATGCTAATCTCTTAGCCATAAAAGTCTTTCCAACTCCAGGAGCTCCTTCAAGTATTATATTCTTTTTAAATAATAGAAGATCTTTCAACTCTTCATATTCATTTTCATCCATATACACTTCATTTAAAAAATCATCTTTAGTATATGGTTTTATTGCATTATTTATTACTTTCTTTATAAAATCTAAATACGGTGTTCGATTATCTAAATCATTATGAGTTTTATAATACCAATCATTAGATATTATATATTTTCTATTATTGATATCTATTGTTTCTTTGTAATATCTTGCAGCAATTTCATCTTTATAATATTCAATGTTATTTTCTATATCTTCAGTTACATCAATTAATATAGCACGAAAATGTTTAGTATATTTTTTGGATTCATCAGAAGAACATAAAATTCTTAATAATTCTTCATCCGCATATTCTTTTAAGATATTAATCGTTTCAAATGCAAAATCTTGATTTTTTAAGCTCAATAAATATTCAATGTTTAGGATTTCATTCTCTTTTTCTTTTTTTATATCCATATATCTTTGATAAGACTCTTTATTTTCATTTGCAGTTTTATTTTTTTCAGGGTACCAATAATTTGAATATGATAAAATTTCAAAAAGTTCTGCTTTATCTTCTGTAGTTAAATTATCATGATGAATTCTAATATGTGATTGTTCATCTCTAACTGCACATCCAGACCAACATAAAACTTTTACCATTTCTCTTATTTGTCTTTTGCATTGCTTCCAATAGAAACCTTTTTGTTCAAGTATTTCATCATCTTCTATTGCTTCGCTTTTTTCATTGTTTCTTTCGCTTATAATTTTATTAACCAAATTAAATATATTAGGATTTGGCTTTTTAGCTATTTCATCATTAAAAAATATGTAATCAGCGATTTCTTTATCCGTTAAATATGCTTCATCCTTATTAATCATATTCATAAAATAAAGAGATTGTATTATAATTCTTAAGGGAGCAATTAAAATCCCATCATTAATAGCTTCATTAAGAGAGTCGGTTGTCCTTGGGTTAGGAAATTGGAATTTTTTTATAAAATTTAATACAACTGGTCTAATTTTTCCATTTGAACACAATTTAGCGCAATTACTTTCCTCTGTTAAATTAAAGTAAAATCCTAATGTATTCATATTATTATTTGCATTCTTATCTTCATATGCACTTGGTACTTTATTTTCAACAAAACATTTTCCAGCTTCTATTAAAAAACTTTCTAAATTAGATATTCGTAAATCGTTTGTAAACAGATAATGAAACATTTTCTTCCTCCTTTAATAATTCATATACTGACTCTGCAACAGCATTTGCTAACTTTGGTGGTACTGCATTTCCAATCATTTGATATGCGTTTCCTCTACTTCCTACAAAGTCGAAATCATCAGGAAAAGATTGTAATCTAGCAGCCTCTCTTACTGTAATTGTTCTTTGTTGTTCGGGATCATAATGAATAAATCTATTTCCATCTTTATATAAATGAGCTATAATAGTTGTACTGGGTTCATTTGGCGACAATACATGATATCTATGTATTGGAGATTTTGAGCCAATCTTTTCTTCATATAATTCACTTATTTTTTTACTATCATATTCATTTCTTCCTGAAGCAATATCTTCTGCTAATACTTTAAAAGTATCCATATCCCTTAAATTAGCATATCTTGGTATATGCCAAGTTATATTACATTCAGGAATATTATGTGATTGTCTTTTTTTATGATTTTTTTCATCAAAAATTGGCATACATTTTGGTAAATCCCCTATAGCTTCTTTAACAGTTACTTTCCTTGTAACTTTTCTCTTTGGCAATATTTCATTATAAAATTTTTTTAATGTTTTTTGGCAATCTTTAAAATACTCTTTATTTAATCCTACAATTATAACTCTATTTCGATTTTGTGGTACTCCATATTCACTTGCATCTACTACGGCATCTTTTAAATTATCTAATATTTCAAACCCTATATTATTAAATTCTTTTTTTATTATGTCTTTAATTGGTATCCCATTTGGTGAGGCACTTAATATACCTGGAACATTTTCAAAAACAAATAATTTAGGTTTATATTTATCAACAGCTTTCAAATAGTGTTCAAACAAGTAATTTCTATAATCATCTTTCATCCCATTTTCATCTCTTACCCTACCGGCAACAGAATAGGCTTGGCAAGGTGGACCACCTATAATAATATCAATTCCTTTTGCATCATTAACGAAATAATCTAAACCTTTTCCTTTTCCAAATTCATCATCATTCCATCCTGCGAATAATTCTTTATCTCTTTGTATGTCAAATCGCATTACTCTTTCTGAAGCATCTTTTTCATTCCATTTTGTTTCTAATCTATTTCTTAATGTATCTATCTGTGGCTTCAACCATTCTACAGCCGCCACTTCTTTATATTTCCCTGTTTGCATAAATCCTTCTGTCAATCCTCCACATCCTGCAAACAAATCTATCATTTTTATTTCTTGCATTCTATACATCTCCATTTTCTAAATACTTTTTTAGTTCAGATGCAACTGCATATCCTAATAATGGTGGAACAGCATTTCCTACTTGTTTATACTGTTGTGATTTATTACCATAAAATATAAAATCATCAGGAAAAGATTGTAATCTCGCACTTTCTCTAACTGTTGGAATCCTATTATATTTATAATGAAAATGCGAACGATGACCTGTATTTATAGTTAGAGATGGTTTATCACTATGATATCTTGTAAGTGCTTCATGATATTTATAAAGTCCTCTATATTCTTCAGGTAGTGCTTTATAATTTTTACCTTCTGGTACAAGAGAAATCATCTTCTTTGTTTTTTCAATTGGAATACTTCCAATATGATTATAAACT
Source organism: uncultured Clostridium sp. (assembly GCA_900556695.1). Lineage (GTDB taxonomy): Bacteria > Bacillota > Clostridia > TANB77 > CAG-508 > CAG-269. The sequence goes on along the minus strand of USQA01000011.1, from coordinate 8,941 downwards.
TTCTTTGATCTTTTTCTCATTAATTCCTGATATTTGTTTTGAGGCTTTGTAATATATGATTGAATTTCATCTCCATAAATTATTTCTCCTTCTTTAGTCTGTAATGAAGGTAAATCTCCAATAGCTTCTTTACAAGTAATATATTTTTCTTTGCTTAAAATTGGGTCAGGAAAATTAAATTCCTTATGATTTTTTAAACCAACAAAAAATACCCTTTTTCTAATTTGTGGAACCCCATAATCAGGAGCATATAATAATTTTGGAACCATATCATATCCAATTTCTTTAAAGTCTTGTATTATTCTTTTTGCGCCAATTCCACCATTAACTTGTAACATTCCCGGAACATTTTCTAACACAATAGCTTGAGGTTGCAATCTTTCTGCCAATTTTACCATTGCAACATATAAACTATTTCTTTTATCATTCATATTTCTTGGTCCTGCTACTGAAAATCCTTGACAAGGAGGTCCTCCTACTAATACATCTATCTTTTTATTTTTTTTATTTAAAAATTCTATTATTTTTTCTATATTATCATGATTAAATAAATCTAATTTCATTGCTTCTGCTGATCCATGATTCTCTTTAAATGTTTTTAATGCAGCATCATCAAAATCCACACCTAATAAAACATCATATCCTGCATCATAAAAACCTTTTGACAATCCACCAGCTCCACAAAATAAGTCTAATACATTATTCGACATAATTTTATCTATCTCCATTTTTTCTTTTTGTTCATTATATACCATGTTATTTATATCATATTATTGCTTTTTTCTCAACAAATTCTAGCAATTTTCTTCAAAAAATATCAAACAAAAAAATTATTAATATTTAATTAATCTTTACTAAATAACTTATTTTTATTTATCATTATAAGTATTTTTTTATCATCCAATTTTTAGGCATTCTTGTATATCCTTTATTATAATTTATTATTTGTATCTTTTTTATTTTTTCAATATATATCTTATTAAATTGATTTAACTCATCTTTATTTTCTAATTCAATTCTATTAATCTCCTTTTCTATTTTATCAAATAATTTATTCAATTCATAAATAACATAAGTTAATTCCATTGTATCTAAAGAAACTAACTCGTTTCTGCAATAAAATCCCATAGCACTAAAAGAAGAATGACCTGTTGAAAAAGCCCCATTTACATTGTGAGGTTCATGTTCATATTTATTTCTAATTCTTTTTATTTTAATAAAAGTTTTAGAATTTTCTTGCAATATTTTTTCCAAATCGCCTTCTAAAAAACTAATATAATCTTTTAATAAGCAAATGCCATCTTTTAAATTTAAAAATATGCTATTATCTTTTTTATTTTCTGTAAAAGGAATCAATCTTAATAATTCTGTAGAAAGATAAAAAAAATGTTCTTCAATTTCTTCATATTCCATAGTTTTTATCAGAAACTTAAATTGATTATTTATTCTATCTAAAATGATAAAATATTTGTATATGCTATTTATCCAATCAAATTTTTCCATATATTCTCCTATAATAAATTTATTTTTAATTATTTATAACACAAAATCCCTATTTTCTCAATATTTCATCACTTCAAAAAATTAAAATACCAGTACAAAATTATACTGGTACTACTCTTTTTTCTAATTTCACAAAATTACTTTTCACGATAAAAATTCAATATCTAAATGTTCCCCATTCATTTAGATAACTATGACTACTTATTATTTGCATATAACTTATCAAATGCAATTTTTTCTTGTTGTTCCATATATTCATCAATGCTTTTTTTTCTAAGCAAAACTCTGCCACCTACTCTAAAGTGTGGAATCTCGTTTCTTCTTATCATTTGACCTACTAGCCAATATGAAACTCCTAGATATTTTGCTGTTTCTTCAATTGTTAAAGTAGTCCTCTCAATCTTTTCGTAACCCTCTAAATTTGGCACATTTTCACCTCCCATATAAAATTATATAGGAATAGTTCCATATATCCAAACCTTTTACTAAAAATACTTAAATATTCCAACATACTCTATCATAATTATTTTGAATGTTACATAGACTTTTTATTTTTTCTTTTAAATACTTACCATTTTCACTAGATAATCTATTATTAACAATAGCAACATTTATTATTAAGCAAATATGATTGAATTCTTCATTTTCAGCAATGTCATGAATAATGTATTCAGGAATTTCAAAGTTTATATGCTTTTGTAAATCATTTTTTATTTTATCTATCTTTTCAATATGTTTCTTTATAATTTCAAATTTTTCTTCAGTTATTGAATAATCTTTATTATTTTTTCTCATATTACTTTTACTCCTCCCTCTTCTAGTATTATAGCATATTTACTCATTAAAATGAATATTCTTTTAACATTTTGCTCATTTTGATGAGCATGTTTTAATTTATATTTTGCTAAAATTATTTTGAAAGGAGCCAATATTATGGATTTTTCAGATTTAGTAGCCTTAAAAATCAAGGAGTTAATGAAAGAAAAAAATATAAATTCAAACCAGCTTTCTAAATTAACTGGAATTTATAGTTCTACTATTGCAATGTTTTTAACCAGAAAAAACAGAACTATTAGATTAGAAAATTTATTATATATTTGTGATGCTTTAGGAATTAAATTATCAGAATTCTTTTCAGATGAAAGATTTGACGAAGCCGAAGCAAATGAATGGAGAAAAAAGCCTGAACTATAAAAGATGTATATTACAAATTTAACTAATATACATCTTTTTTTATTTACCATTCATTTCCACAACTTATACAACAGTATTTATTTTGTTCTTCTTCTTTTCCATAGGGACTAATATTTATAAATAATCCCATTTTATCGAATTTTTTTCTTTCTTCTAATTTTTGTTTTTCAGTTCCATTGAATAATCGGTAAAAAACATCTCCATATATATATTCTAAAACATATTTACTATTACAATTCGGACATATAATACTTGGATTATTATTTGTTAAATTTCCACTTGCTTCAATAGCAAATAATATTAGTCTGTTTTTTATTGAACTTTCATTATAATTAAAATTTGTAATTTCTTTTTTTACTTTATCTAGTAGTTCTCCTAAACTTATATTTTTGCTATTTCTCTTTATTTCAAAAATTTTGTTTATTTCTTCATCTGATAGAATTTTAATACTCATAATATATCATCCTAACTATTAGCTATTTTCTAATATTTACTTTTATTATCAGTTTTAAATTTATATAAATCCAATTCAAACTTTTCTTCTTTTAAAATATCGCATATCTCAAAAAATAATTTTAGCACTATTCTTTCTTGCTTTAAATTTTCTCCATATTCTTTTAGGTATTCTTCTCTTACTTTATGACCATCATCTATAGAATCGTCTATATTCCAAGCAAGTATCTGTCTATTTCTTTTTTTATTAGCAAACCAAAACTCATTACCACATCCATCTAAAGAACCATTATTTAATCTACTATTTATATCAAATATTTCACAATTATTCTCAATAGATTTTTTTATTTTTTCTACACCATCTTTACTTAATTGATAAAATTTAAATTCTAAAGTATTATCATTAAAATCAGATTCATTATATTCAATTGTTCCATCTTCTTGTATTTTTATTTCAAAACCATTAGTGTTTCCACCTAAAAAATTACAAGATGCAAATTCTTTATATTCAAAAATCGGATAATTCATCTCCTTAATCCCCCTTACATTATTAAATTATAATAAATTTCTTTTATTATATCATATTTATCCTTAAATTTATTATTTTAGACAAAAAAATAGAGGTACAGAATTTTTAATATTCCATACCTCAAAAATTTAGTAAATAAAATAATAATTCAATATAAATATATAAACTCTAAATTATTATTTTCTCCATTATATAGTTTTTTCTTTAAATGTCAATACTAACAGCCTGTTCTAGGAAGTTTTTGTGTTGTTTCTATTTCTTTATAATAAGTAATTGTAGTCCAATCATCTTTATCTTCAACATAAATATCTTTATAATTTCCTGATACTTTCGTGTGATTTACAAATATAAATCCATTGGGTAAATTATCTAACATATCACAATATAATCTAGGTTGTTCAACTTCTCTAAAATCTGATTTTACTGTTCCAAATCTAAATTCAAAGTCTGTTATGAATTCTCCCTCCTGTAATGTAGCATCTGTAAATTTCACTTCATTATTTACTAATGTACTTAAACCATCTTTTAACATTATATAATCATCGCTTAAATTAGTTTTATACCATACAGAATATGTTAAATCTTCATTCCAAGTTCCTGTATAAATCTTATTTGCTCTTAGAGCATTTGTTGGTAATGAATCACTCCATGTAAAATTGTCTAATGCAATATTGGATTTATTATGAATATTTGAAAAATCATAGTATATACTATCTTTACTTTGAGTCTCTTTAAAGCCTTCTTTGTTAACTTCAATATCAATATCTACATTGTCATTTTCTACTTCTACATCAACAATTTCTTGATGTTTTACTATTTCTGCTTCAAATATTTCATCTGTAAGTATATAATAATCAGGGCTTTCAAACTCTTTTAAAGTATATTTTCCTTTTAGTAGTTCTTTTGTTGTAGCTTCGCCATTCTCATCTGTAACTAAAGTATCTACTAAATTATTGTTTTCATCATATACTTCAAATTTAGCATTTTCAAGTCTTTTACCTTTTACATCTCCATTATATTGATTATCTTCTTTACTTACTTTTGTTACTCTTATATAACCTTTTATTAGTTCATTTTCAAAAGTCAAATCAGTAATTTGGTCTTGTGTTAATGTTATTGTTTGTGGTGTTTCATTTAATACATAATTTTCTAATGTCTTTGATTCTTGTATTGTGTATTTTTTATCTATTCTCAATCTTTTACTTGTAGCTTCTCCATTTTCATCTGTAATTAAAGTATCTACTATGTTGTTCTCTTCATCATATATTTTAAATTCTACACCTTGTAACTTCACTTCGTTATTGTCTTTATCAACTTTTATTACTTTTACTTGTCCTTTTTTTAGTTCATTTGTAAAAGTAATATCTGTAATTTGATCTTGTGTTAATGTTACTGTTTGTGGTGTTTCATTTAATACATAATTTTCTAATGTTTTTGATTCTTGTACTGTGTATTTTTTATCTATTCTCAATCTTTTACTTGTAGCTTCCCCGTTTTCATCTGTAATTAAAGTATCTACTAAATTTTTATCTTCATCATATACTTTAAATTCTACACCTGTTAATTTAACTTCATTATTATCTTGATCAACTTTTATTACTTTTATTTTACCTTTCTTTAATTCATTTGTAAAAGTAACTGTTTTTATTTGTTCTGCTTCTAATACTACTGTTTGAGGAGTATCATTTAATACATAATTTTGTAAAGTTTCTTTTTCTCTAATTGTTAGGTTTGAATAATCTCTTATTGCATATCTTGATGTATATGCTTCTCCATTTTCATCTGTTGTTATTGTTTCTAGAACTTTTCCGTTTTCATCTAAAACATCAAAGGTTACTCCTTGTAATTTTACTTCGTTATTGTCTTTATCAACTTTTATTACTTTAACTTGACCTTTCTTTAATTCATTTTCAATAGTGTTTTCTTCTGTTATATTCCACTTAACTTCAACAGTTGTATCTTCTGCGAGATTATACCATTTTCCTGTATTTTTTTCGATTAGTTTATAATTTCCAGTTCTTAAATTTTTAATACTAATTTCTCCATTTACATCTGTTGTATAAGTTCCAACTACTCTTTGAAATTCTTCTGAATATAAGTCAAATTGTACATTTCCTAGTGCAATTTTGTGATTATCTTTATCTACTTTGTATATTTTTAAATTTCCTTTTTTATGATCATTAGTTATATTTTGAGTAGTAGATTTATTATATTCTACATTTACATCAAAAGTAGCTTTATTTATAACATATTTATCATTTGTAGAAATTTCTGTTAGTTTGTAATTATCTTGATATAATCCGCTAAATGTTGCTACACCATTTGAATTTGTAGTAGCATTTGCGACTACAGTTCCATCTGCATTTGTTAATTGAAATGTTACACCTTGTATTGGTTTTGAAGTATCACTATCTGTTTTGTTTATTTGTATTTTTCCTGTATTAGTTTTTACATTTAATGTAGCTCTACCTACTCCATCTCCAAAAGGATCATAAGTAACTGCATAATTTTGTGTTGCATTAATTCTTGTCTTTCCATAAAATACTGGATATGTTTTGCATTTTCCTTGAACATTTATAATTGCATTACTTATATCTTTATTCATTGAAGATTTAGGAATTTTTAAATATAAGCTTTCGCTTCCTGTAAACGAATTTGTTTGAGTTCCATTTCCGTTTGTTATTATAGATCCATTAGGTAAGTTGGCTGTTGATGTAACTGTGTAAGATGCCATATCAACACTACTACTAACATTAAATTTTTGTACCCAGTAATTACCTTCTTCATATATACTTCCTGAAGTTCTCATTGTAATTGTTCCATCTGAAGGTGTTTGATTTCCGTATCTTCCTATATTTACTAGATTTACTACTGCATTTGCTATTTTTGTTCCTCTTTCATCTCCCCCACGATATGTAGTAGCAGGATCATAACCATATAAAATACTATATACTGCTTGTTTAGTTGCAACAAATGCATCATATTTGTTTTCAACTCCTAGCTCTGCTGGAGTCTTATATGGATATCCATTTATTATTGTTCTCCAAATTTGAACATTATCTAATACTGCATCTATATCTACTGTGTAATCATCATATTCTCCCACACCTGGATATTCTTTATTCAAACAGTATGCTGGATACTCAACACCATTTTTTTGATATGTAACAAAAGTTGTAATTATATAATACCATCCATTTTTATCTGCATTCCAATATTGCAAGTGATATCCACAATCTCCTTTATCTTGCAAATTTGCTTCACTTATTTCTGTTGCAAATGAAAATCCACTAAATGTAGAACACAATGTTAAAAATAATAATAACATTGCTATTACTTTTTTTCCTTTTACTTTTATCATATTATCTCTTTCCTTTCCATCAAAAAAAGCACCTGTAAAAGTGCCTTTTAAAATAATATTAATTATCTTCATATTCTGAAAATTCAACTCCCTTAAAGTCATTTTCATCTAATACATATTCTTCATTTCTATATTTTTCTTTTGCTTTACTAATTGCTTCATTAACATTTTCTGCTTCAATTTCAACAACTCTTTGTAATAATTCTTCAATCTCAATTTTGTAAATTCTTTTCATGTTCACCTCCCTTTATATTAAATAACATTCTGTTGTTATGTATTGTCCATTTCTATAGTAATCTTGTGCATATATTCTTATAGTTCCAAATTTCCAAGCTATTTTATCTTTTACTCTTTTTTCAGTAAATGTAAATTGTGTTGTAACTTCTGTAATTGAACTGTCTACAACAATTTCATATCCATAAAATTTCATATCTTCTGAAGGATTTCTATTAATTATATTTCTTATTTCAGTAATTTTCTTTTCATTTATTTTATATTCTTCAGTAGGTGCTGTATTTTCTTCTACTAATACTTTTTCTTGTGGTATTTCTTTATTTATAGCAGAATCTTTATTATTATTTTCAATTTCATTTTGTTTTACTATATCTGTATTTACTTCATCTACAACTTGATTATTATTTTCTTTAACTATATTTTTTTGATTATTCGCTTCTTTTTTTATTGTATTTGTTACACTATATGTAGCAACTTCTGAATTTTCTTGTTTACTATTATTTACTTTATCTTTTATTATAGAATTATTTTCTATTTCTTTTGCTTCATTAGTATCTACAATATTTAAGACTTCCTGTTTTTCTTCAATTATAGAATTCTCACTTTGAACATTTTCAAAATCTGCTACTGTTAAATCTTGTTCTGATTGTTTTTGTATATTTTGTCCCATATAATATAAATTTACAAAGTTTCCTACTAAAATTATTAAAACTATAATTATTTTTTTCATAACGATCATCTCCTACTATCATTATAAAACCTTAATAGTAAGATTCCAAAACCCTTTTATAAAATTTATTGTCCATAATTCATTCCATCCGTAGATTCTACCGCTTGAACACATAGTCTTTTATCTTTTTGACCTGCAACACAAGTAATTAATGTAATTCTATTATCTTCAGTTACTCCTAGATAACTCCAGTCCTCTTCATTTATTATTTTCTTTGTTGTTACTACATATCTTTTAGTTCCATAGTTTGTTTGATAATAAATTTCACTACCTATTTTAATCTTCTTTAAATTTTTAAAGAAATCTCCATTACTTCCTGAATTATGAGAAGCTAAACCTACATTTCCTTCATAAATACTGGTTGATGGGAAGTGTCCTATTGTTTCAGATAAAGTAGTTAATTCTATACTTTCTCTTATTGGTGCATTATCAAGTAAAATATCAGGAATTGTTAATATTCCTATTTCATCATCGTAATGTATAATATCTTGTTCTATATTTTCGAGTGGTGTAGCTTCTAATTCTTCATTATCTCCAACTTCAATACTTTCTGCATCTTTGTTAGCTTTATAAATTGGATATTTATATGTAAAAAAAATAACTCCTGTAAGAGCTATAATTGCAATTATAACAACTGCTATTATTAATTTATTTTCTTTTTTCATTTACAAGTCCTCCTATATTCTAACTTCAACAATATATTTTTCTTTTTCATTGCCATTTACTAACATTTTTATAGTTGTTCCATTCTTACTTACAGTTATCATTTTTCCCTTCAATTTTTTTGTTAAATTCTTAGATAATTTTAATTTGTATTTATTAGTTGTTTCAAACAAACTAAATCTATCTAACTTTATCCTTCCATCTCTTGTAGCTCTTACTTTTCCTACTTTTTTATATTCTCCATCTTTATAGTTATAAACTGTCACATTTCTTG
>USQA01000010.1 GCA_900556695.1 uncultured Clostridium sp. | reverse complement strand
AGATTATTCCGTCATTTTATCCTATATAATATTACTTATGCCAAAATTTAAAAGATATTCAAATTTTTATGGATTCTTTACTAAATATCATTATAACAAACCAATCTAGCAATTCATTTAATAAAGTATATCTAAAAAATTATTTAGCAAATAAAATATGTGAATCACCAAATGATTACCAAGCTGTATTTATTAGTACCTCTGGAATAAAACTTTCTAATACTGCATTTGGGCATCATTTTACTGATATAAAACTTGACAAAACATTTTCTTTAGTCAAAGAAACTTTAAATGATAATTACACTTTCAATGAGGAAGCTTTCACATTTTCGCCTAGTGATTCTCATTTTATAGATTATGGAGGAGGAAATTATCTCTTATTACTTCCTAAAGATAATGCAATGTCACAAAATGAACTAGATTATATTATTGACTCTATAAATAGTAACTATGATTCACAATCTCCAGAATCATCATTTCAAGTTTCTGGAATGATTAACGATAATATAAATACTAAAAATACTCAGGCTTTCTTAAAATCATTGAGAACATTTAAAGAACTATCTGATGATACTAAAGACAATTTAAAAAAAGAAGCATTTACAAGCATTACACAAAAAAAAGCCTTTGAAAACTCTATTTCAAAAACTATAGAATATTATTTAAGAAATATCCCAAATGCTAGAACTGACATTTCTAAGAAAAAACTTCTTGTTTCTAACTTTTTTACAAGCTTAGTTAATCAAGAAGCCTCTTACAATATACAATCAGATTTTTATAGAAAAAATCATCAAGAATCTGATTTTCCAGATAAAAATGAACGTTAAAAAAGATTTCCTATATAAATAAGGAAATCTTTTTATATTATCAAAAATTTGCTTAAGAAATAGTAAATTAATATTTTTCATTAAAACTTTCGAGGTTTAACGGGTTATCCGTAAGCTAGCGCTACTCAAGCTTTTAATTCAAAATATTAGTTTACTATTCTTATAGTGTAAATAATAGTTAAAATAAATTTTACTTTATTATTAGTTTTCTTCTTTAAATCCTAATCCTACAACTTCTCTAGAGTTAGTAACTATTATAAAACTATTTCTATCAACTTTTTTCGCTACCCATTTTATTTTTGCAATATCTCTTCTTGTAGCTGCACACATTAATATTAACTTATCTTCTTTTGTAAACATTCCTTTTCCATAAAGTCCAGTAACTCCTCTTTGCACTTTTTCTTCTATTTGTTTTGAAATCTCCTCACTTTTATCTGAAATAATTAATAACAATTTAGTAAAATGAATTCCCTCAAACAAAATATCTATTACCTTTCCCATTAAATAAATTGCAATAGTTGAATATAATCCTATTTCTATCTCTTTAAGAAATATCATATTTAATATAATAATAATTGTATCTATTATAAAAATAGTGTTTCCCATTTCTAAACTTGGCTTATATTCTTTGGTAATATAACTTATTAAATCACTTCCTCCAGTTGATGAATTAACCCTTAAAATCATAGCTGTTCCGTACACCTATTATAATCCCACCATATACACAAGCAAGAAACTTATCTTCCGTTAATGGTGGAATTTTATCCAAAATATCAATAAATAAAGATAAAGCTATTGTACCTACAATTGATTTTATTAAAAAATATTTTCCTAATTTATAAGTAGACATTAAAAATAGAGGTATATTAATTATTAATATTGTAGTCCCCATAGACATGTTAAAAAGATAATATATAATTGTGGCTATCCCAGCTACTCCTCCTGATGATAAATGGTTTGGCAATAAAAACAAAGATACTCCTATAGCCATAATAAAAGCTCCAACAATTGTAAACAAAATATCTATTATTATTTTTTTTATCCTTTTTTCTTCTTTCTTTCTCATATAAAAAACCACCTATATTACAATTATTTGTAATATAAGTGATTTTATACTATTTTAATTATTTTTTTCTTCTTCAAGAAAATCATTATATGTCTTTGTTATCTCTATTTTTGACTTTCCTTGTTTTATGTTTTTATCTTGATTTAAGATCAAATCAACATCATATGTATCTTTTAATTTTAATACATTTTCTTTTTTATGTCCTATTACATTATTACCATCAATTGGGTTTACTGTTACTTTGACTTCTTTAACTTTAACATTTAATCTTTTTATTTTTCCTACAATTGCATCATACCACATACTTGATTCTACTAATTGCCTAAATGCTGGATGATATGGTCCTGCCACAACTTCACTGTTTTCATCTGATGGATCTGTGATTTCGTCTGTATTTTGTAATCCTATTCTTATTACATCAATATTTTTATCTGCAAACATTCTAACCAAATCTTTGCAAATCTCTACTGCTTGAACTAATGGTAATGGCTCATAATTTCCATTTTTATATTCTTCTTCTAATTTTGTATTTTTAACAACTAATACAGGATAAATTCTAACCATTTTAGGTTTCAACTTAATTAATGCTTTTGCTGTATTAATTTCGTCAATTCTTGTACTTTCAGGCAATCCAACCATCATTTGATGTCCTAATTTAAACCCATGCCATCTAATCATTTTAGAAGCTTTTTTTACATCTTCAAATGTATGACCTCTATTAGAATTTTTCAAAATATAGTTATTAGCTGATTGTACCCCTAATTCTATTGTTTTTACTTTATATTTTTTTAATCTTTTTAATATTGTTTTATCAATACAATCTGGTCTTGTTGAAACTCTTATACTTTCAACATCGCCATTTTTTATATATTCATATGCCACTTGTAGCAATTCTTCTTGTCTTTCAGGTTCAATTGCTGTAAAACTGCCTCCAAAAAATGCTATTTCTACTTGTGCATCTTCATCTTTAATGCTATTTAAATGTTCATCTATAATTTTTTTAGCTTCTTCTTTTGTCATATTTTTTTTCTGACCACTAATTGATTTTTGATTACAAAAAACACAATCATTAGGACATCCTAAATGTGGTACAAATATAGGAATAATATATTGTTTCTTCATATTTTACCTCTCTTCTATTACAAATTTTCTAAAGCTTTTTTGGCAGCATGCATATGTGCTTCTTTTTTACTTTTGCCCTTTCCTTGTGCTAAAATTTTTCCATTACATTTAACTTGTGCTTCAAAATATTTATCATGGTCAGGTCCTGTTTCATTTATAATTTCGTATTCTATTTTTACCTCTCCATGTTCTTGTAGCTTTTCTTGTAATACAGTTTTATAATCTTTGTCTCCCACATGTTTTGTAGCTTTTTCTATTTCCTTATCTAAATTTTCTATTATAAATTTATCAGCCTCTTGTAAGCCTCCATCTAAATATATAGCAGCTATAACAGCTTCTACACTATCTGCTAAAATAGCTGGTCTATTTTTTCCACCTGTTTTCACTTCTGATCTACCAAGAAATAAAAATTCTCCAAATCCATGTGATTTTGCTATTTTATATAGACTCTCCTCACAAACCACAGTTGCTCTAGCTTTAGTCATTTCTCCTTCTTGTAAGTTAGGGTATTTATTATAAATATATTTACTTGAAACAAACTCTAAAATGCTATCACCTAAAAATTCTAATTTTTCATTACTTTCTTTATTATTTTCATGTGCATAAGATGTATGTGTTAAAGCATTTATTAATAAGTCTTTATTTTTAAATTTATAACCTATACTTTCTTCAACTTTATTTATATCCATTATTTATCTACCTCTTTATGTTTTAGTATTTATAAACCATTTATATTATATACTATTTTGAGGATTTTGCAAGTAATTTGTTTTTTTATGATAAATTTTTATACTACATAATTATAAAAATTTACATTAATTTCTACATTTTTTTCTATAAAATTTATAGACAGTTTATATTTGTTATTGTATAATATACATGTAATCTTATATCAAAGAGAAAGGGTAAAAACCTATGTTAAACGATAATAATTTTTCAAATAATGATAACAGAAATTTATCTGAAGTTTTTAAGGAATTAAAAGAAATGCAATATAATGCAACTTATGCTACTCCACAAAAAAAGCAATTCAAGCTTCCTTCTTTTAAGATGAATTTTAATAATTCAACAAAAAACAATAATACATATCAATCTACAGATCTAAAACTATCACACATTGTTACAGGTTGTTCAATTCTTATAGTTGCAATGGCTGTATTATTTCCAAAAAATGCTTCATTAAAAGAAAGTTATGCAAAAGTTGAAGAACCAACAGATGTATCTGAATATGAAATAAATAGGCATAGTTTAAACATTCAAAACATTATATCTGAAAATTCAGACATGGATAAAGTAAAAGAACAAGTAGTTGAAGAAAGAGATGTTAAATTTGAAACAAACTATAATAATAATGCAACATTACCTAAAGGAGAAGAAGTTGTAACTCAAGAAGGTGTTCTAGGAAAAGACAATGTAACAGTTGTAAAAACATATGAAAACGGAACTTTTGTTGAAGAAATAATATTAAGCAAAGAAAACCTTGTAAAACCTATTCCAAAATTAATAGATTTAGGCACCTCTGAGTTCTTGGCAAAACATAAAGTTCACCTTGGAGATACTATGTATTTAGCAACAACTACTAAATTAAAGGAATCTGCAGATGATTCTTCAAAAGATGTTGCTGAAATAAAAGAAAGTTTAGATGTTAAACTTTTAGAATTACCTAGTGAAGAATGGTGTAAAGTATCTTTTGATAATGTTGAAGGATATTTAAAAACAAGTAGCTTAACTTCATCATACACAACACCAAATATTATTGAAAAGAATAGAATACAAAGAATTCTTATAAAAGTTAATATAAATATGGAATTAAATAAACCAAGTGGTTTAACACTAAATGATTATAAAAAAATATTTACGGGTATCTCATCAGATACAAACAAAATATTCCAAAACAATTATTCAGTATTTTACAACATGGAAAAGAAATATAATGTAAATGGTATTTTCTTAGCATCTATGGCTATTCACGAAAGTGGATGGGGAACATCTCAAATTGCTTCTGATAAAAAGAATCTATTTGGATATGGTTCTTATGATGAAACACCTTATGAATCATCTTATGACTTTTCAGATTATTCAGAAGGCATTGAAACAGTTGCAAAATCATTAGCAAAATACTATCTAAACCCAGCAGGAACTAAAATATCTGGAGGAGAAACAGCAGCAGCTTGGTACTACAACGGACCAACTCTAGAAGGAGTAAACACTAGATATGCTAGTGATAAAGAATGGTATAAAAAAGTATATTCATATATGGAATTACTATACAACAGACTTTAAAGTATCACAAAAGGAGTTATTATGAAAAAATTTGATTTTAAAATAAAAAATGTAAAATTAGCATTTGCCATATTAATAATTACGTTATTTATCATATTTTTATTATATTATCACTTTATATTACTGACATCATCTGCTAAAAACAGATTTGCAAATCAAATGGTAGAAATATCTGATGAAAACGAAAACTCTGTTTTTAACATACAAAAAATATTACTTTATAGTAGTGCTACAGCTATTGATAATTCTGAAGATCAATCACTTAAAGATGTTAGCATCTCTCAGTTTTCAGATATATCAATATATATTGATAACACAAGCTATATTACAGATTTGACAAATGAAAATACAATAAAAGAATTATATATTGACAATATTGTTATTAACTCTAATTCTGATAAAGGAACAAAAATCTTAAATTACAAAAGTCCTTTATCTTTTGGAAAATATTCATCAGTTGATACTCCAGCTAATAATAGAATAGATTTTAATATTGTTAATACAAATTCTGATAATGAAAATCGTGATTATAACACACCAACATTTTATACAGACTGCTCTAATCCTATTACTTTAGGATATCTAAACAAAGATTTATTAACAAATTATGCTGTTAGTGATAGTGCAAATACTATTTCATTTAATGGAAAAGTTTTAAAAGAAGCTAATATTGATTTAAATGATGTAAATTATACTTTAAATTTTAATATACATATTGTTAATAATTTGAATCAAAAATTCTTATATAATATGTCTTTAAATGTTAACCTAAATGATGATAATGGCGGTATATATAATGGATATGTTTATAGAGGTAAAACTACATCAGGTAAAGAATATAGATTTTTTAAAGAAATGTAAAAAAATAAAAAGATGCATATAATTTAGTATATATGCACCTTTTTTATATATTAATTTGATTTATCTATTACTATAAGATAAGAAAAATTTATTTATTAAAATCTTATGCACTTTTCAATTCTAATCTCAATTTATCAGCAATCATTGCAATAAACTCTGAATTAGTTGGCTTTCCTTTAGCTGCTGAAATTGTATATCCAAATATTTGCTCTACTGCTTCTTGTTGTCCTCTTCCCCATGCTACTTCTATTGCATGACGAATTGCACGTTCAACACGACTTGGGGTTGTATTGAATTTTAATGCGATCTTTGGATATAAACTTTTTGTTATTTGATTAATTACATCTATATCATTTACAACCATCATTATAGCTTCTCTTAAGTATTGATATCCCTTAATATGTGCAGGAACTCCTACTTCATGTATAATATTTGTTACTAAAGCTTCTAAATTCTCCTCATTTTTACTACTATTTGCTGATAATTCAATATATTGTTGTCTTTGATCTCTACTAGTTATTAAGTTATTATTGTTTTGTGTAGGCTTAAAGAATTTTATATCTCTAATTCTTTTTATTAATAACTCAATATCAAAAGGTTTTACAACATAATATTCTGCTCCTAGTTCTACAGCTTTTTGTGTAATTTTGTCTTGTCCTACTGCTGACAACATTATGCATGTTGGTTTTTTTGCTGTTTTTATGATATTAATATTTTCCAAAACTCCTAATCCATCTAAATGTGGCATTATTAAATCCAATAAAACTACATCTGGCGTTGTGTTTGCTATTATATCAATCGCTTCATTTCCATCCTTTGCCATACCTATAACTTCCATATCATTTTGTGCATTAATATAGTTAGATAATGTACAGCTAAAATCTTGATTATCATCTGCTATTAAAACAGAAATCTTTTCATTCATAATTTTCCTCCTAAATATTACTGTAAATTTTTTACAATTGATATTATAATATTTAATTCGAGGTTTTGCAATTTTATTTGGAAATTTTTTCCAAATATTTTATAAAACGATTATTTTTATTCACTTTTTACCACATATTTTTTAGATATAGTTTTTATTTCTTTTAAAATAATATTTTTTGTATTAAAATCATTTAGCAATTTATCTTTTACGTCTTCTTCTATCTCAATTCTACATACAATACTTTCTGTATAATCAGCATTTATTATATTAATTTTATTATTTTTACAATAATATTTAAAATTCTCAAAAGCATTGTAGTCTAATGTCACTTCTAATTCTTCGCCTAAACACTTTTTTATAATATTTGCTTGATCAATGGCCTTTAATAAACTATCTGAATATGCTCTAACTAATCCCCCTGTTCCTAAAAGTATTCCTCCAAAGTATCTTGTTACAATTATTAAAACATTTGCTAAATTATTTTTTTGTAAAATATTTAACATAGGAGCACCTGCAGTTCCAGATGGTTCGCCATCATCACTGGACTTCTCAATTATTTGATCATTTTCTATTATTCTATATGCAATACAATTATGTCTTGCATCAAAATATTTTTTTCTTGTTTCTTTTATTAATTGTTCTGCCTTTATAACATCATCTACATATATAAAATTTGCTATAAATTTAGACTTTTTATCAACTACTTCTGCTGTTACATTTTTTTCGATTGTTGAAAATTCCATTATTAATAAATCCTTTCTATATATTTACATTAACAATCCTGCTGTATATCCTGTAGAATATGCTATTTGTAAATTAAATCCTCCTGTATAACTGTCTACATCTATAATTTCACCTGCAAAATATAATCCATTTACAATTTTAGATTCCATTGTTTTAGGATTAATCTCCTTAATTGATACTCCTCCACTTGTTACTATTGCTTCATCAATAGGTCTAAATTTTTTTATTTCTATATTTAATCCTTTTAATATTTTTATTAATTCTATTCTCTCTTGTTTTGTTACTTCATTTACTTTCTTTTCTGGATTTATTTTACTTTTCTCAATTACAATGTTTATTAATTTTTGTGGCAATAGTTTTTCTAGACTATTTTTAAATTGTTTATTTTTAAATTCATTAAAGTCTCTTAATATTCTATCATTTAGTTTTTCTTCTGAAAGAGCAGGTTTCAAATCTATTTTTAGCACTATACTGTGGTTCTTCAATTTTTCTTCAATATTTTTATATCTAACTAAATGAGCTGATGAACTCAAAATTGTTGGTCCAGATACTCCAAAATGTGTAAATAGCATCTCTCCAAAATCTTTATAAATTACTTTATTTTTTTCTTTATCAATTAATTCTATTTCCACATTTCTTAAACTTAATCCTTGTAATTTATCACATATATTTTTATCATATATTTCTAAAGGAACTAAAGATGGTTTTATATTTGTAATTGTATGTCCTAAATCTTTTGCAATTTTATATCCATCTCCTGTTGAACCTGTTAGTGGATAGCTTTTTCCACCTGTAGCCAAAATCACTTTATCAGCCTCTATAAATCTACCATTTACGTTTATACCTATAACTTTTTTTGTTGTTTCTTTCTCATTTTCTTCTACTATAATTTTTTCCACTTTAGAATTATATTCGATTTTAACATTTAGCTCTTTTAATTTCTTAGTAAAGCATTTTAAAACATCTTGTGATTTATCTGTTACAGGAAATACTCTATTTCCTCTTTCTTCTTTTACTTCTAATCCTTGTTGTTTTAAAAATTGAATTATATCCTGATTTGTATAGTTTCTATAACAACTATACAAAAACATTCCATTTCCAGGTGTATTTTTTATAAAATCATCCATTTCTAAAGAAGATGTAATATTACATCTTCCTTTTCCTGTAATTAATAATTTTCTTCCTAATGATTGCATTTTCTCAATCAAAGTTACTTTATTTCCATTTTCTGCAGCACTTATTGCTGCCATCATTCCAGCAGGTCCTCCACCTATTACTACTACTTTCATTTAATTCCTTTCTATTTATATATAACTTTATTTATTCATTTCTTCTATTGCCTTTAATATTCCTAATTTGCCATATTCATAAGTAAGCCCACCTTGCATATATGCAATATATGGCGGTCTAATTGGTCCATCACAACTAAGCTCTATTGTTGAGCCTTGTGTAAAAGTTCCTGCAGCCATAATAACTTTATCATCATAACCACCCATATCACTTGGAAATGGTATAACATTAGAATCAATTGGTGAACCTTTTTGAATTCCTTGACAAAATTTTACTAACTGTTCTTCTGAATCTAAAGTTATTGTTTGAACAATATCTGCTCTTTTCTCATTATATTTTGGTTCTACATTATATCCTAATTTTTCTAATATTCTACTTGCAAATATAGCTGTTTTTACACTACTTGCTACTACACTAGGAGCAAAAAATAACCCTTTAAGTAATAATGGATTTTGATTTAAAGATGGACCTATTTCTTTTCCTATTCCTGGTGATGTTAATCTTTCTGCACATAATTCAATTAAATCTTTTCTTCCAACAATATATGCCCCAGAAGTAGCAATACCAGCACCCAAATTTTTCATTAATGAACCTACTGCTATATCTGCTCCTACCTCAATAGGTTCTCTATCTTGTACAAATTCTCCATAACAATTATCTACCATTATAATAACTTCATTATTAACTTCTCTAATAGCTTTAATTACTTTTTCTATTTTCTCAATTGTCAAACTTTTTCTTGTAGAATATCCTCTAGACCTTTGAATTTCAACCAATTTAATATCTTTTTTAGAAAGTCTTTCTTGTATTTTTTTAATATCAAAATCATTATCCACTAAATCTATCTGTTCATATTTTATATTATAAGATTTAAGCGAGCTTTTACTTTCTTCCTTTCCTATTCCAATAACAGTCTTAAGAGTATCATACGGTTCTCCCGTGATACTTAACATAGTATCATTTGGTCTTAACAAAGCAGACAAAGTAACCGCTAACGCATGAGTCCCTGATATCAATTGAGTTCTAACCAAACTATCTTCTGACTTAAAAACTTCACTATATATCTCTTCAATTTTATTTCTCCCTGGCTCATCAATACCATACCCTGTTGATGAAGTTAGATGTGCTTCTTGCAAATTACATCTTTGAAAAGCATTTAACACTTTACTACTATTAATTTGACATGTACTCTCAACTTCATCAAATATAAGTTTAATATCTTGTTCAACTTCTTTTACTAAATTTAACAAATCTTGTTTCATTCTTCTCTCTCCTTAAAATTTACATCAATTGCAAATTTGCCGTTGGTTCCGGGTTCAAATTGCATTTTAAGACAATTTTCTTTACTATTTTACTACATTTACAAACATTTTGCAATTTAAACCCCAAACAACTACTACTCTCGTTTATCTATAATAATAGTAAATTAATATTTTGAATTAAAAGCTTGAGTAGCGCTAGCTCACGGATAACCTATAAAACCTCGAAAGTTTTAATGAAAAATATTAATTTACTATTATTATATAATGAATTAATACTTTAAATTAAAAGCTTAAGTAGTGCTAACTCAAGGATAATCTATGAAACTTCAAAAATTTATTAAAAAAATCACCCTTTGGGGTGATCTTTTCCTAAATTATAATACATATTTTTTAATTAAAATTGTTCCTCCAGCTATTGTAACTAATATAATAAGTCCTACTGTAAAATATATTCTTATTTGTCCTGTAGATACTGATAACATTACTGGTGCATCATCTATATCGTCTTCTCCTTGTTTTTTATTATCAGGTGTTGAATCTATATCTGGTAAATGATATTCATTATAATCTTTTGATATTTCTGCTGTGTTTACTTTTAATCCCATATTGTTCTCATCATTTATCCATGTAAGTAATACTTCTACATCTGCATACTCTTCTGGTTTTAATAATGTGTTTTCTAACAATGTCGTAGATATTATATTATTTCCTTCATCTTTCCATCCTGGATTGTCTTCTGCAACAAATTTCAACCCTGCTGGAATGTAATCTGTTATTTCTTTTACATATCCTTCTACATTTCCTTGATTATATACACGTATTGAATATTTAAATTTAACTGTTACTTGGTTTAATTTTTTTCTATGTAAATCTACTTTTACAATTTCTTCTGGGTCATCCCATGCATCATGTCCTGTGTTTGTTATTGATTGTTGCCCATTTTCTATTACTATTGCTTGTGTTACCCATTTTCTTAATGCTAAGTCAAAAGTTTTTAATATTATTATTTTTTCAAAGTCATCATCATCTTCTTGTCCACTATAATAATATCCTGAATCTGAAAGTTCATCTTTATTTTCATTTACACCTTTGTATGATTGGAAGAACTGGTCAATATATTCTTTATATTTTTCCAAAAGTTCCTCGTTTGAATCATCCCCTATTGTTTGATATGCTAATTGTAATGCTTCATCTGGAATTTTTTCTCCTTTGCTTTCTACATATTGTTTAGCACCAGCTACAAATTGTTGTGATGTCATATTTTGTGTTTTTAAATATGCTGATAAACCATAATCTCTTAAATTATAATTTGGTGTATAATCTTTAAATACCATTGTTACATATTCACAAGTATAATCTACAGCTTTTTCTGTCATTTTTCCTTGAGATACATATTCTTCTGTTAACACTTGTTTTAGCAAAGGAATACCATATTCTAAGATTCCAATATTCCATTGTTCTCCTGAATCTCTGTCTTTTACTGATCTATGTGCTGCATCTTCATAAACACTTATTTCTGTTGTGTTTGTCATTACAGTATCTAAACCAACATCACTTTTTACAATAAAGTTTACCTGCATATCTGTATAATCTAATTTGTCTCCTCCATCATATGCTTTTAATAATTTATCATTTAGATATGTTGTCTTTAACATTCCTACTCCGTTTGATCCTGAATCATTATTTAATTTCCATCCATATTTTTGATTTAATTCATCTTTTTCATCAAATGCTAAATATGTTGGAAAATATTCTGTAAGTTCTGCAGCATAGCCATCTATACCACCTTCATTATACACTCTTATGTTATATGTTACTACATCTCCTATTTTTACTTCTACTGGATCTTTTTTATGTTTATATATAGCTGATGTAGATGTTCCTTCTTTTAATGGTGTCACAT
The DNA here is from genome assembly GCA_900556695.1 of uncultured Clostridium sp. Lineage (GTDB taxonomy): Bacteria > Bacillota > Clostridia > TANB77 > CAG-508 > CAG-269. The sequence continues at coordinate 2,252 of USQA01000010.1, read as the reverse complement.
CCACTACTGGTTCTCTTGAAACAGCTACTCCTACACCATTTACATTAGTTATATATTTTCTTAATGATAAATCGAAAAATTGTAAAGTAATATTATCATAATCCTCATCATCCTCATTATAAATTGGCCATTTTTTGTTATCATCATAATATTTTCCACTATCTTCTTTTTTCCAATCTTCTGGTACAGAATCTCTATCTGTTACTTCATTTCCATCTTTATCTGTATCTTTTGATATACAAGCTTCATTTCTAATTATATCTTCATTATTATTTTCTGCTACAACTTTTAATTTTACTGCTACTTCCTTATAAGAAATGTCTTTTTCTGTTTTTGTGCCATCTTCATTTTCACCAAAAGCTTTTATTAAATTTTCTGTATTTGCTTTTTGTGATAAATAATCTGTTGTTATCTTAACAATATTTTCTCCTTTATCATCATATCCTGCAAGCCATAAACGATCTTGATTAAATTCAACAGCTTCTTTTTCTTCATCTGTTAATGTTGTATCAGCTTTTAATTCATCTCCTGTTTTATCAGACCAAATAAATTCTAATCCTTTTGGTATATTTTCTGTAATTTCTGAAGCATATCCATCTGCTGTTCCCTCATTGTATATTCTAAATGTATATGTAACTATATCTCCTTTTTTCACACTAACTGGATTTTTATCTAATTTATACTCTCCTGTTGTGATTTTTTTGCCATCTGCTCCAGTTGTATTTAGTTTGCTTACATCTACACTCTTTATTCTTTCTGCAACTTCTTTACCATTAACTGCTGTAATACGTTTAATTAATTTTAAATCAAATTCTGGTACTATTTGTTTTGTGTGTAAAGTTTTTTCATCTTCTTCACTTGTTCTTTTTGGAATTACTACTGGTTGTGTACCTGTTGTATCAGCAAGATTTGTCCATAATTTTAAAACTGTATTGCTATAACTACTTTTAAAGTTAACCTCTAGCTTAGAAATGTCTCCCACTTCTGTTTTAGGAATAGAAATATAAAAATCATTATTCAATTCGCTCTTAATATCTGATGTTTCAGTTTTTCCATCACTTTTTAATAATTTAATTTTTGAATTGTCTATTGTTGTGCTACCTTCTTTTTTTAATGTAACAGTTATATTATCAAGTGTACTCTCGCTTGCTTGATTACTTATTTTAATTGGTCCAACAATATAATTTGATTTAGAATCATCTAACTTATATTCTAGTTCTTCTGTTTCTATTTTTATTGGCTTTTCTTCTTTAACTGTTGCACTATTAGAATTTGATTTAGCATTTTCTTTAGCTGTTTTTATTAAATAATTATATAATAAATTTGCTTGTTCTTCCCTTCCTCGTCCTGCATCTCCATTACCTATTTTATAATCTGATAAACTAGAATAATTATCGCCGTCTTCTGTATAATTTAGCCAATTTTTTTCTTGTTCTGAATCTGATGTATTATCATATAAATTTTCCATTTTCTTCACCATAATTTGTAAAATACCATAATGCAGCTTGTTCTACAGCTTTTATATCAGAATCTGTAATTTTTTGTTCATCAGTATATCTATTATATTTTACTTTACCTATAGCATTTTCTATTAGACTTTGTCTATATTCATTTGAATCACCTTTTGTATAAAACAAATCTAATAAAGCTAATATTGCATCATATTGATTAACTCCATCAATAGTACTATCCCAATTATATACTTTATCTTTTATATCTTTTTTATCTGTTTTCATATTAAAAGATTCATTATATTCTCTTATTTCCTTAGTATCAGATTGTCCAGAAGAATTTAAAAATCCTTCCCCTTCTCTTAAACAAAATATGTCTTCATCATAATTTACTCCACTAGTAGAATCTTTACTTGTATATTTTACTATATTCCAAATCGTAGCAGCAACTCTATTATTTACATCTCCATTACTTTTAGGATTCCCAATTGCATAACCAAAATTAGGATTTTGTATCATGAATGGGTTCAACCCCAAATACATCGATGTCTCAGGTTTTGCATTTACTTTTGAAAATGTAGTTGTCACTCCTATTCCAAACATAACTACAACTATTGCACTTACTAAAATTTTTTTCATGTTCATAGGTTTTCTCCTTTTATTCTAAATATACTTATACTAATATTTTACCTTATTTTATAATTAAGTCAATAGCTAAATTTTACATATTTCAACATATTATTAAAAAGCCTTCTGTATCTCTTATATCCCCATGTATTTAAGATTTTATTGTATATTTAT
>USQA01000009.1 GCA_900556695.1 uncultured Clostridium sp. | reverse complement strand
CAATAGATAATGATGTTGCATGTACAGAAATTACATTTGGATATAATACAGCAGTTTCAGTTGCAATGGAAGCTTTAGACAGATTACATACAACAGGAGAAACTCATCATAGAATTATGGTTTTAGAAGTAATGGGAAGATATGCAGGATGGATTGCTTTAGAGTCTGCTATTGCAGGTGGAGCAGATGTTGCGTTAATTCCAGAAATTCCATATGACATTAAAAAAGTTGCAACTAAAATAGAAAACAGAAAAAAAAGAGGTAAAAACTTTAGCGTAGTAGTTGTTGCAGAAGGAGCAAAACCTATAGGTGGAGAACTAACTGTAATGGGCAAAAGAGATAACGGAAAAGGCGTTGACAATACAAAACTAGGAGGAGTTGGACAAGTTGTTGCACAACAACTTGAAGAACTAACAGGATTAGAAGCTAGAAATACAACTCTTGGATATATGCAAAGAGGAGGAACTCCAACAGCATATGATAGAGTTTTATGTACAAAATATGGAACAAAAGCAATGGAACTTGCATTAGAAGGAAAATTTGGAACATTAGTAGTTATAAAAAACGGAAAATTAGATTATGCTTCTTTAGAAGACGTAGTAGGAGCAAATACACAAATAGGTGCTGTATCTGGAAACACACAAGAAAGTAACTTACGTAAAATAACAATGGATGATGATTTAATAAAAACAGCAAGAAATATAGGAATTAATTTAGGAGACTAATAATATTACTTGAATTATAGAATAAATATTAGTATAATATAAAAAAATATGGAGGTAATAAAAATGGAAGAAAACAAAAAAGAAGAAAAAAAAGAAAAAGTAGAAGCTAAAGAAACTACAAAAAATGAAACAAAAGAAACAAAAACTAAAAAAGAAACAAAGAAAGACACAAAAAAGGATGCAAAAAAAGAAAATAATGCAAAGACAGAAGAATTAAAAAAAGAAGCAACAGATACTGTTAATCAAGTAAAAGATACAATAAAAAATGTTGATATAAAAAAAGACAGTATAGAAACAAAAGGTTTTGTTGTTGAAATGTTCAAAAATCCATTAGGAAAAATAAAAGAAATAGTTGATAAAGATACATCAAAATATTTTACTTATGGAATAATAATACTTGCTATATGGGTAGTTGCAAGATTAATCAACAGAAGTTTCTCTTTTAGCCATATATGGGGATTATCAAGAGTTGGTAGTGCAATATTATCAATATTAATTAGTGGAATTACACCAATAGTAAGCGTATTGGTTATGTCTTTAATCGTATTTGTAATGAATACAAAAAATAAAAAACAATTAACTACAGTTATAACAGCAATTATCTCTGCAAGCATTCCATCAGTCATTGCATCAGTTGTTAGTATATTAACAATATTTGGAACAAAAGTAAGTACAATAACAGCACCATTTGCAAGTTTTTGTGAAGTAATATCAACTGTATTAATGTATTTTACTATAAAAGCAATATTTGGAGTAGAGAAAAACTCTGAATTCATTAAAAAATTCGTTCTAATTCAAGGAATATTTTATATAGTATATATTGTTTTATCATTTTTTGAAATTTATATATAATATATAAATAATATACGATAAGATTAAATTTAAATAAAGAAACAAAAGTTAAGGTGATTAATTATGGATAAAAAGAAAAAAATAATTTTATTTACAATAATAGCAATTATTACAATAGTAATAGTTGCTATTGGTGCTTATTTTATAATTAAGCAAAACAAATCCAACGAAGAAATAGGAAAATTAAACAATTATTATGATAAATTAGTAAATACAGATTCATACTCATTTTCTACTACATTAGATGATAAGAACAACGTATATTATTGTAAAAGTGATGGAAAAGCATATATTGATTCTAACTATAAAGGAAAAAATTCAAAATATCTTATAAAAGATAAAAATACGTATTTATTAAAAAATGATAGTAAAATATATTACTCATATTTAAATAATGAAATAGATTTATACAAAATAGAATTACAAATAAAAGATATTAAAGAAGACAATCAAGGAATAGTTGGAAAGGAAAAAATAGAAAATAAAACATACAATTATGAAGAATTTAAAGGAATATCAGGATTTTATATAGGTGACACATCAAATATTGATGAGGAAAATGTCAAAACAAGATTTTATTTTAAAGGAGACAATTTAGCCTATATAAAAACAATAATAAGTGATGATAATCAACAATTATTAAAAATAGATTATTCAGAAAAAGTTGATAGTGGATTATTTGAAATCCCATCAGATTATAAAGAAATGTAAAAAAAGAAAAGGAGTGATTTTAAGATGTCAACAAGATTTGTATTGAATGAAACATCATATTTTGGAAAAGGGGCCAGAGAGGAATTAAAAGAAGAAATTAAAAGAAGAGGATTTAAAAAAGTATTTCTAGTAAGTGATAAATCTTTAGTAGAAGCAGGTGTAACAAAAAAAGTAGAAGAAGTTTTAGAAAGTGCAGAAATACCATATGTATTATATGATGAAATAAAACCAAATCCAACAATAAAAAATGTACAAGATGGAGTTGAAGCTTGTAAAAAATCAAAAGCAGATTTAATAGTTGCTGTCGGTGGTGGTTCAAGTATGGATACAGCAAAAGGAATTTCAATAGTTATGACAAACCCAGACAGAAGCGATATAAAATCTTTAAATGGATTATCAAATACAGTAAATAGAGGAATGCCAGTAATTGCACTTCCAACAACAGCTGGAACAGCTGCAGAAGTTACAATAAATTATGTTATAACAGATGAAGATGCTGAAATAAAAATGGTTTGTGTAGACCCTAATGATATTCCGATCTTAGCTATTATAGATTCAGAATTAATGGCATCAATGCCTAAAGGACTAGCAGCAGCAACAGGAATGGATGCTTTAACACATGCGGTAGAAGGATATATCACAGCAGCACATAATGAAATGTCAGACATGTTTCATATGAAAGCTATAAAAATGATATTTAAATATTTACCAGCAGCAGTTAACGAAAAAGAAGAAAAAGCAGTAGAAATGATGGGATTAGCTCAATATATTGCAGGAATGGGATTTTCAAATGTTGGACTTGGAATAGTTCATTCAATGGCACATCAATTAGGAGCTGTATATGATACACCACACGGAATAGCAAATGCAATGTTATTACCAACTGTAATGAGATTTAATGGAGAAGATCCAGCAACAGCGCAAAGATTCAGAGAAATATTAATGAACATAGGAAGACCAGATGCAGAACATTTAAATGACCAAGATGTTATAAATACATTTGTATGGATGATTTCAGAATTAAGCAAAGCAGTTGGAATTACTACAACAATAAAAGATTATGGAGCAAAAGAAGAAGATTTTGAAATGCTTGCAGAAAAAGCAATGAATGATCCATGTAAACCAGGGAACCCAAGAGAAGTAACAAAAGAAGACTTTATAGAATTATATAGAAGAGCTATGTAGATAATAAAGAATAAAAAATAAATAATTTTAATTATATAAAAATAAGCCAGAGAAAGTATTACCTCTGGCTTTAAAAATACAGTTTTTTAATAAAAACACTTGAAAATTATTCAAAAATATGGCATAATAAATACATTATAATATATAAAAACTATAAAAAAGAGGAGTAGGTTTATACTAATTTTAAGAGAATGAAAGTTATAAGCTGTAAGCTTTCTAAATAAAGGTAAACTGAAGGTAGCTTTTTTGTTAATATTCTGAACCATAACAAATGCAAGTAAGAATATTCGCCCAAGTAGCGTTAAAAACTAATTGAGATGTAATTTAGAAGTTAAGATATATATAAATTATAATTAAGGTGGTACCGTGAGAAAAAAACTCGCCCTTATTTTTAGGGAGAGTTTTTTATTTATAAGAGAGCTATTTATAAAGGAGGTTTATTTATGAATTTACAAATATCTAGCAAAACACAAGGTGCAGAACTTACAAGCATAAAATTTAAAGAAAAAGAAATGCTACATCAAGGAAAAGAATATTGGAATAGACACGCGCCAATATTGTTTCCAATAGTTGGACAAATAAAAAATGGAGAAACAAAAATTAACAATAAAACATATAAAATGGGTCAACATGGATTTGCAAGAGACATGGAATTTCAAGAATTAGAAAAAACTGATCAAGTACACAAATATGTTCTAAAAAGCAATAGTCAAACATTAGAAAAATTCCCTTTTAAATTTGAATTATATGTTACATATACAATAAATGAAAACAAACTTATAACAGAATATAAAGTAATAAACAAAGATGAAAATAAAATGATATTTGGACTTGGAGGGCATCCAGCTTTTATATGTGACTATTCTTCAGAAAATTATGAAATACAATTTGAAAAAAATGAGGATAATATAGAGTTTCTACAATTAGAAAATGGATTAATATCAGATAAACCAGGAAAAAATATTATTAACAGCAATAAAATCGAGTTGAAAAAAGATAGCTTTATAAATGATGCTATAATTATGAAGAATATTAAATCAAACAAAGTAATTTTAAAAGATAATTTAACAAACAAAGAAATATTAAAATTTGATTTTACAGGATTTCCATATTTAGCATTATGGTCAAAAAAGGGAGCACCATTCGTCTGTATAGAGCCATGGTTTAACACAGCAGATAGAATTGATAGTACAGGTGATTTTGAAGAAAAAGAAAATATTATAAAACTAGATCCAAACAAAGAATTTTCTTGTAAATATACAGTAGAATTTTATTAGAAAATCAATAAAATAAATATAAGTGAAGGAGAGAAGTAATATGAGCAAAGAAAAATTAAATAATAAGTATAATCCAAAAGAATTTGAAGATAAACTATATAAAAATTGGGAAGAAAAAGGATACTTTAAACCAAGTATGGATAAAACAAAAGAAAGTTATTGTATAATGATGCCACCACCAAATGTAACAGGAAAATTACATATGGGGCATGCTTTAGATGATACTATACAAGATGTATTAATTAGATTTAAAAGAATGCAAGGATACAATACTTTATGGCTTCCTGGTTCTGACCATGCTGCAATTGCAACAGAAGTAAAAGTTGTTGAAAAAATGAAAAAAGACGAAGGACTAACAAAAGCTGATATAACAAGAGAACAATTTTTAGAAAGAGCATGGGATTGGACAAAAGAATATGGTGGAACAATTCAAAATCAACAAAGAAAATTAGGATGTTCTTGCGACTGGGAAAGAAATAGATTTACAATGGACGAAGGATTATCTGAAGCTGTTGTAGAGCAATTTATAAAGTTGTATGAAAAAGGATTAATTTATAAAGGTAAAAAAATGATAAATTGGTGTCCATCATGTCATACAACAATATCAGATGCAGAAGTTGAATATCAAGATGAGCCATCACATTTATGGCATATTAAATACAAAATAGTAGGAGAAGAAGACAGATATGTAATAGTTGCAACAACAAGACCAGAAACAATGCTTGGAGATACAGCAGTTGCAGTACATCCTGATGATGAAAGATACAAAGATTTAATAGGAAAAAAATGTATACTTCCAATAATGAATAAAGAAATACCAATAATTGCAGATGAATTTGTAGAAAAAGAATTTGGAACAGGATGTGTTAAAATTACACCAGCTCATGACCCTAACGATTATCAAGCTGGATTAAGACACAATTTAGAAATTATAGAAGTGTTTGATGATAGTTCTTTAATGGGCGATTTGGTTCCGGAATACAAAGGAATGAAATCAATAGAAGCAAGAAAACTAATTGTAGAGAAGTTACAAGAATTAGGCAATATGGTAAAAATAGAAGACTATACACACAATGTTGGTAAATGCTATAGATGCCATAGCACAATAGAACCAAGAATTTCAGAGCAATGGTTTGTATCAATGAAAAATTTAGCAAAAAGAGCTGCTGACAGTGTTAGAGAAGGACAAGTTAAATTTGTTCCAAAAAGATATGAAAAAATGTATTTTAACTGGCTAGATAATATTCAAGATTGGTGTATATCAAGACAGTTATGGTGGGGACATAGAATTCCAATTTATTATTGCGATGAATGCGGACATATGATTGCTAAAAAACAAATGCCAGAAAAATGTGAAAAATGCGGATCTAATAAATTACATCAAGATGAAGATTCATTAGACACATGGTTTAGTTCAGCTTTATGGCCATTTTCTACACTTGGTTGGCCAAATACAGAATCAGAAGATTATAAAACATTTTATCCAACAAATACATTAGTTACAGGATATGATATCATAACATTCTGGGTTTCAAGAATGATGACACAAGGGTTGGAACTTACAGATAAAAATCCATTTAAAGATGTTGTAATACATGGAATTGTGAGAGATGCTCAAGGAAGAAAAATGTCAAAATCATTAGGAAATGGAATAGACCCAATAGAAATAATAGAAAAATATGGAGCCGATAGTTTAAGATTTTCAGTGCTTTCTGGTACAACAATGGGAAATGATATAAGATACATGCCAGAAAAATTAGAACAAGCATCAAACTTTGCAAATAAAATATGGAATGCTGCCAAATTTATAACAATGAATATGCCAAATGATGAAGATATAATTGAATTTTATAAAGAAAATTATAATCAAAAAACAAAAACTTTTGAAAAAGATTGTTTAAAAGTAGAAGACAAATGGATTATATGCAAATTAAACAAAACTATTAAAGATGTAACTAAAAATATAGAAAATTATGATTTAGGAGTAGCATTAGATAACATTTATAGCTTTATTTGGAATGAATTTTGCGATTGGTATATAGAAATGGTAAAATCAAGATTATATAGTGAAAACCAAGAAGAAAAAACAAGAGTATGTTTTGTTCTTGACTATGTATTTGGAATATCATTAAAATTATTACATCCATTTATGCCATTTGTAACATCAGAAATTTATGAAAAATTAGTAACATATAATGATAAAGATTTAATGATATCAAAATGGCCTGAATATAAAGAAACATTAGATTATAGTAAAGAAGAGCAAATAGTAGAAAAAATAAAACAAATAATAACAGAAATAAGAAATGTAAGAGCAAACATGAATATACACCCATCAAAAAAATCAGAATTAATATTTGTAACGCAAAAATATGAAAATCAAATATGGGAGACAAAAGATTTTATTTTAAAACTAGGATTTGGAGAAAAAATAATAGTTCAAAAAGACAAAATAGGAATACCAGAAAACGCAATAAGTATATTACAAGATGGCATTGAATTATATATACCAATTGAAGAATTAGTAGACATGGAAGAAGAAAGAAAAAGGCTAGAAGAAGAAAAAACTAAACTTGAAGCAGAAGTAGCTAGATGTAAAAAAATGCTTTCAAATCCAGGCTTTGTAAATAAAGCCCCTGAAGCAAAAGTTAATGAAGAAAAAGCAAAACTTGAAAAATATAAAGAAATGCTAGAAAAAGTAAAAGAAAATTTGAAATAATAAAAAGGGGACACACCCTTTGGTCGCAAAAAATGAAGTGACCAAAGGGTGTGTTCCATTTTATAATCGAATGGTGTTTCACTTTATACTGACTTCTCAGTATAAAGACTAAAAAAAAATTATATGTTATAAATTTAAATAGATTTTTACAAAGAAAGAGAGAAAAATATGAGTGAAAGATTATATGAAATAACTGAGATAACAGATTTAAAAGATATGTTAAATAAGACAGGTGAAATGTACGGAGATAAAATAGCATATAAAATAAAAATAGAAGAAGGAAAATATAAAACAATTTCACATAAAGAAGTAAGAAATATGATAAATTCACTAGGAACTGCATTGATTGATATTGGGCTAAAAGAAAAAAGAATTGCTGTTATAGGAGAAAATAGATATGAATGGGAAATTGCGTATTTATCTATTGTATGTGGTACAGGAATAGTAGTTCCAATTGATAAGGCTTTGCCAGAAAATGAATTAAAATCAGTAATAGAAAGATCAGAAGTTGAAGCTATTTTTTATTCTAACAAATATGAAAAGATATTAAATAAAATAAAAAATAGCAATAACAATAAACTAAAATACTTGATTTCGATGGACAACGAAAAAAATAAAGAGAACAAGGATGATAAAGAAAATACAGAAGAAATATATTCACAAAATGAGTTGATAAATAAAGGAAAAGAATTAATAAAAAATGGAACTAAAGAATTTATTAATGCAGAGATTGATAATAAAAAGATGAGCATAATGTTGTTTACATCAGGAACAACATCAAATTCAAAAGTAGTTGCACTTTCTCATAAAAATATATGCTCAAATTTGATGGATATAGGAAGTGTATTAGATGTAACAAGTGAAGATGTAGTTCTTTCAATATTACCTATACATCATGTTTTTGAGTGTACTGTTGGATTTTTATTTTCTTTATATAAAGGTGCTCAAACTGTATTTTGCGATGGAATAAGACATATTATACAAAACTTAAATGAATACAATGTAACAGTAATGGCATGTGTGCCAGGTATTTATGAAAGAATATTTGGTATGATTAGAAAAAAATTAGAAAAACAAGGTGAATTAGAAGAAATATTAGAAAAGGAAGAAAAACTAAAAAATGCTTCAATGCAAGAAAGAAAAGAAGTATTTAAAGACATTCATGACATGTTAGGAGGCAAAGTTAAATTACTTATTAGTGGAGCTGCATCATTAAATCAAAAAATTGAAGAAAAATATAGATTATTAGGAATAAATTTGGTTCAAGGATATGGTTTAACAGAAACATCACCAGTAATAGCAGTTGGAACCAATAAAGAAAACAAAATAGGTTCTGTAGGAAAAGTAGTTCCTAGTTGTGAGGCAAAGATTGTAAATGCAGATAATGAGCAAATAGGAGAACTTGTAGTAAAAGGGCCTAATATAGCATTAGGATATTACAATAATAAAAAAGCAACAAAAGAATCATTTAAGAATGATTGGTTTTATACAGGAGATTTAGCCAAAATTGATGAAGAAGGATATATATTTATATGTGGAAGAAAGAAAAGTGTAATAGTGCTAAAAAACGGTAAAAATATATTCCCAGAAGAAATGGAGAACTTGATAAATCAAATAGAAGGCATAAAAGAATCTTTTGTTTTTGGAAAACAACAATCAAGAGATAAAGAAAACATAAAGATTCATGTAAAAGTTGTATATGATAAAGAAGAATTTGAACAAAAATATAATGCTAAAACATATGAGGAAATAGAAAGTATTGTTCACAAAAAAATAAAAGAAATCAATTTGAAAATGCCGAAATATAAAGCTATTAGAGGATTGATTTTAACAGAGGAACCACTAATAAAAACAACAACAAATAAGATAAAAAGGCAGGCAAATTTAGATGAAATTACCAAATCTAAAAACTGATTTTTTAGGAAAAGAATATATCTTTTATAAACAAATAGATTCAACGCAAAGTGAAGTATGGAGATTAATAAAAAACAATGTTATTCAAAATGGAACATTAGTTATGGCAGATATCCAAACAAAAGGAAAAGGAACACATGGAAGGATATGGCATACAGACGAAGGAGAAAATATAGCCTTTTCATTTTATATAAAAGCTGAATGTCAGTTTGAAAAATTAGAAGGAATAACAATAGAAATTGCTGAAATTTTAGTAGATATATTTAGAAAAAAATATAATATCAAACTTGATATAAAGGAACCAAATGACATTATGTACAATAATAAAAAGATAGGTGGAATTTTAACAGAAAGTAAAATAAATACAGAAAAAATAAAGTTTTTAGTTATAGGAATAGGAATAAATACAGAAAAAATGAATTTTTCTGAAGATATTAAAAATATAGCAACATCTATAAAAAAAGAATTTGGAATTAAAGTTAATAGATTAGAAATTATATCAGATTTTTGCAATGAATTTGAAAAAAGAATAAAAAGGAGAATTGTATAATGCAAATTGGATTTTTGTTTCCGGGGCAAGGTGTTCAAAAAGTTGGAATGGGAAAAGACTTATATGAAAAGTATGAAGAAGTAAAAAATGTATATGATGAAGTTAAAAAAATAACAGGTATAGATATAAAAAAGATATCATTTGAAGGACCAGAAGAATTATTAAATAAAACTCAAAATACACAATTAGCAATCTTAACAGAAAGTTTAGCAATATTAAAAGTTTTGAAAAACAAAAACATAAAAGCAAAAATGTCATCAGGATTAAGTTTAGGAGAATATACAGCATTAATAGAAGATGAAATTTTTGACTTTGAAACAGGAATAAAAGTCGTAGAAAAAAGAGGAGAAATAATGCAAAAGTTAACGCCTAAAGGTAATTGGAAAATGGCCGCAATAATGGGACTTAGAGAAAAACAAGTTGAAGAGATTTGTAAAAAAATGGATAACAGATATGTTGTTCCGGCCAACTATAATACAAAAGGGCAAATTGTTATTTCAGGAGAAGAAGAGGCTGTAGTTAAAGCAGGAGAACTAGCAAAAGAAATGGGTGCAAAAAAAGTAAGTTTATTAAATACTGAAGGACCATTCCATACACCAAAATTAGAAAAATGTTCTATAGCCTTAAAAAAAGAACTTACTAAAATAAAAATAAACAAAAAAGATTCTAAAGTAGTAAAAAATATTGATGGAAAAACTTATATGGAAAATGACAATATTATAGAAATCTTATCAAAACATATTAGCAATCCAGTAAGATTCACATCTTGTTTACAAACAATGTATGATAATGGAATAGATACATTTGTAGAAATAGGACCAGGAAGAACTTTAAGCAGTTTTGTAAAAAGAATGAAATTTGAAAATTCTATAAAAATAATGAATGTAAGCAATTGCGAAGAATTAGAAACTCTAATTAAGGAGGTAAAAAACTTATGAATAAAGTAGCATTTATAACAGGAGGTACAAGAGGAATAGGAAAACAAATAGCTATAACTCTTGCAAATGAAGGATATGATATTGCTATAAATTACAGACAAGAAAATAAAGAGTTAGAAGAAACTAGAAATGAAATTAAGAAAAATAATGTGAAATGCTTAGCAGTTAAAGGAAATATTGCAAAATTTGAAGATACAAAAAGTATGGCAACTAAAATAATAGAAGAATTTGGTAAAATTGATATTTTGGTTAATAATGCAGGAATAACTAAAGATATGTTATTAATGAGAATGAAACCAGAAGACTTTAAAAATGTTATTGATGTAAATCTTATTGGAACATTTAATGTTACTAAAAATGTAATACCGTATATGATGAAAAAAAGAGAAGGAAAAATTATCAATATATCTTCAGTAGTTGGAATAAGCGGAAATGCAGGTCAAACAAATTATTCATCATCAAAAGCAGGAATAATTGGATTTACTAAAAGTTTAGCAAAAGAGGTTGGAAGTCGTAATATTCTGGTAAATGCGGTTGCACCTGGATTTATTAAGACTCAAATGACAGATATTTTAAAAGAAGAAGTAAAAAATGAAATAAGTAATAAAATACCATTAAAAAGAATGGGAACACCTAAAGATGTAGCAAATGTAGTTAAATTCTTAGCATCAGAAGATAGCTCATATATTACAGGTCAAGTAATTAATATTGATGGTGGAATGTTGATGTAAAATGATTAATATAAATAGTTGTTTTAAGGAGGAAAAACAAATGGAGAGAAGAGTTGTTATAACAGGAATGGGAGCAATTACTCCTATAGGAAAAGATGTAGAGCAAACATGGAAAAGTATAAAAGAAAAAAAGTGTGGGATAGATGAAATAAGTTTATTTGATACGAATAATTTTAAAACAAAGTTAGATGCAGAAGTAAAAGAATATAATCCTTTAGATTATTTTGAGTTAAAGCAAAGCAAAAGACTTGATCGAGTATCACAGTTTGCAATAATTGCAGCAAGGGAAGCTGTTAGTTTAAGTGGTATAACAAAAGAAAATACTGATTTTGATAGAGTAGGGGTTTTTGTTAGTTCAGGAATAGGAGGGCTAAAAACAATTCAAGAACAATGTAACATAAATTTCGAAAAAGGAAATAAAAGAATTTCTCCAATGTTTATACCAATGTCAATTGCAAATATGCCAGCTCGGAAATATTTCAATTGAATTTGGATTTAAGGGTGAATCCATAAGTACTTTAACAGCATGCAGTTCAGCAACTCATGCAATAGGGGAAGCGTATAAAACTATAAAATTAGGAGAAGAAGACGTAATTTTAGCAGGAGGAACGGAAGCAGCAATATGTGAAGTTGGAATAGCAGGATTTGAAAACATGAAAGCACTTTCAAGTAGTGAAAATAAAAATAGAGCAAGTATACCATTTGATAAAGAGAGAGATGGATTTGTAATGGGAGAAGGAGCAGGAATAATTGTATTAGAAGAATTAGAACATGCCAAAAAAAGAAATGCAAAAATATATGGAGAAATCATAGGATTTGGAGCAACAACAGATGCATATCACATTACATCTCCATGTCCAGACGGAGAATGCGCAGCAAAAGCTATGAGAAGGGCAATAAAAAATGCTAAAATTTCTGAAAAGGAAATTGACTATATAAATGCACATGGTACATCAACACATTTAAATGATTCGATTGAAACTAAAGCAATGAAAACAGTTTTTAACAATAAAGATAAAAATACAAATGTAATGATAAGTTCTACAAAAGGAAACACAGGACATTTATTAGGAGCAGCAGGCGGTGTTGAAGCAATAATTTGCATTAAAGCCTTAGAAGAACAAATAGTTCCACCTACAATTAACTACAAAGAAAAAGATGAAGAATGCGACTTAGACATAGTCCCAAATGAACCAAGAAAAGCAAACATAAATATTGCAATGTCAAATTCTTTAGGATTTGGTGGACACAATGGAAGTCTAATATTTAAAAAGTGGGATGTGGAGGAATAACAAATGGAATATAAAGAAATAAAACAATTAATAGAAGATATGGAAAATTCAAATCTTTCATCTTTAGATATAAGTTTACCAGATGGTACAAAAATAAATATAAAAAAAGATATTGAAAAAAACGTTAAGGAATACAATGAAAGTAATAAAAAAATAAATATTAAAAATGAAAATAATCAAATGGATTTTACAGTTCAAAACAATAAACAAGAAAATGAAATAGAAAACAAAAATATATTGAAATCCCCAATGGTTGGAACTTTTTATTTAAAACCCTCTCCAACATCAGCTCCTTATGTAGAAATAGGAAAAGAAGTAAAAAAAGGAGACACACTTTGCATAATAGAAGCAATGAAATTGATGAATGAAATTGAATCAGAATATGATGGTAAAATTGCTAAAATTCTTGTTAAAGATGGGGAACCAGTAGAATATGGAACGCAATTATTTGTTATTGAATAGAAAGGAAAAAACATGTTAAAAAAAGAAGAGATTAAAGAAATAATTCCACAAAGAGAGCCTTTTTTAATGATAGATAAAGTTGAAAAATACATACCAGGCCAAATGGCAATTGCATACAAAAATGTAAGTGGAAATGAAGATTATTTTAAAGGACATTTTCCTGGAAATCCAGTAATGCCAGGAGTACTAATTGTAGAGTCTTTAGCACAAACAGGAGCAGTTGCAATTCTCTCAATGGAAGAAAATAAAGGAAAAAATGCATTGTTTGGTGGAATAAACAATATGAAATTTAAAAAAATGGTAGTACCAGGAGATAAATTAAAATTAGAAGTGAAAATAATAAAAAGAAAAGGCCCTATAGGCATAGGTGAAGCAATAGCAACAGTAAATGATAAGATAGTAGCTAAAGGAGAATTAACTTTTGCAGTAGTTTAAAAAATAGAGAAGGGAAGTGCAAATAAAATTGAATAAAATATTAATTGCCAATCGTGGAGAAATCGCAGTTCGTATAATTAGAGCATGCAAAGAGATGAATATAAAAACAGTTGCAGTATATTCAGAAGCTGATAAAGATGCTTTGCATACTAAATTAGCGGATGAAGCAATATGCATAGGCCCAGCAAATTCTAAGCAAAGTTATTTGAATATAAAAAATATTATAGAAGCAGCAAATATAACAAAAGCAGATAGCATTCATCCAGGATTTGGTTTTCTATCAGAAAATGCTCAATTTGCGAAAATTTGTGAAGAATCAAATATAAAATTTATAGGTCCGAAATCTGAAGTTATAAACTTATTAGGAAACAAGTCTAACAGTAAAGAAGTAATGAAAAAAGAAGGAGTTCCTGTTATTCCTGGGTCAGAAGGAAGTATAAAAAACCTAAAAGAAGCAATTTTAATTTGCGAGAAAATAGGATATCCAATTTTATTAAAAGCTTCAGCAGGTGGAGGAGGAAAAGGAATTAGAGTTGTTAATTCTTTTGAAGAATTAGAAACAAGTTATAACATAGTAAAACAAGAAGCAAAAAATGCATTTAATGATGATGAAATATATATAGAAAAATATATAAAAAATCCTAGACATGTTGAAATACAAATTTTAGCAGATGAACATGGAAATGTGGTTCATTTAGGAGAAAGAGATTGTTCTATACAAAGAAATCATCAAAAAATAATAGAAGAAACGCCTTCTACAATAGTTGATGAAAAATTAAGAAACAAAATGGGGAATGCAGCAATAAAAGCTGTCAAAGCGGCCAATTATACAAGTTGTGGAACAGTAGAATTTTTAGTAGATGATGATAAAAAATTTTATTTTATGGAATTAAATACTAGAATTCAAGTAGAACATCCAATAACAGAAATGAGAACTGGAATAGATTTAGTCAAAGAACAAATA
>USQA01000008.1 GCA_900556695.1 uncultured Clostridium sp. | reverse complement strand
TTATATTTAAATTAATATAATTTTATAGGTGATTTCATGAAATTTAATAAAAAAAATATCTACCCAAAATTCATAATAAGTTTAATATCTACAATTATTTTATTATCATCATTAACCAGTCTTGCTGACGATATAGACTTTCTTGAAGAAGCAAATAACAATAATTCAAGTATTCAAGAAAATAAAGTTATAGAAACATATAGCAATAATGAAAAACAACTAAATTTAAACTCCCGTTCTTGTATTGTTTTGGATAGAACTAGTAAACAAATATTATTTGGAAAAAATGAATATAACAAAGTAAAAATGGCTTCAACTACAAAAATAATGACAGCAATTATTGTTATTGAAAATGATGATTTAAATAAAACAGTAGAAGTGTCAAAAAAAGCTGCCAACACAGGTGGATCTAGGCTAGGCCTAAAAACAGGTGATAAAATAACAATTCACGATTTGCTTTATGGTTTAATGTTATGTTCTGGAAACGATGCTGCAGTGGCATTAGCTGAATGTACTGCTGGTAGTATACCTGATTTTTCTGAATTAATGAATAAAAAGGCATCAGAATTAGGATTACAAAATAGTCATTTTGAATCTCCTCATGGCTTAGATTCTGATGGACATTATACAACTGCTTATGAACTTGCTAAGTTAGCTGACTATGCATTAAATAACAAAACTTTTTCACAAATAGTAGGAACAAAAAATTATACAGCAACAATTAATGGAAATCCTAAAAATTTATCAAATACAAATGAACTATTAGGAAATTTAAATGGCGTTTATGGAATAAAAACTGGTTTTACAAATGGTGCAAATAGGTGTCTTGTAACTGCATGTAAAAGAGATGACATGGACATTATCTGTGTTGTATTAGGTGCAGATACAAAAAAATTTAGAACCAAAGATAGCATTTCATTAATCGAATACACCTTTAACACATTTGAACATATTAACATCGAAGAATTTATTAATAAAGAATTTGAAAAATGGAAAACTGAAAACTTAGATGATTTTACTATCAATAAATCTATAGATTCAAACTTAGAAATTAAAACAGAAAAATTAGAACATCCTGTTATTGCTATAAAAAAAGAAGATATTAATAACCTAAGTTTCTCTATATCTGCAACTAAAACCTTATCTGCTCCTGTTTTAGAAGGAACTTCTATAGGAAATATGACCCTAACATCTAATTCAAATTTAATTGCTAATACCAATATTATACTAAGCAATTCTGTAAAGAAAAAAAATATTCCAAGATATTTATATGATTTTATAAAAAATTATAATAACATTATTTATAATATTTCTATATAAAAACTAAAAATATCAATTTGTATTATTAGTTAAAAATTAAGTTTTTCTAGAATAAATTTATAAAAAACAAAGTGCCTATTTTAATATATAGGCACTTTATTTTTTATTTTACATTTTCTTTTATGTATTCAACTACATCTTCTACTGTTACAACTTTTTCTGCATCACTATCTGGAATTTCTATATCAAATTCTTCCTCTAAAGCCATAATTAGTTCAACAATATCTAATGAATCTGCTCCTAGGTCATCTATAAATGATGCTTCCATTGTAACTGCATTTTCTGCAACTCCTAATTGTTCTACTATAATTCCTTTTACCTTTTCTAAAACTTCTTCTGAAC
This sequence comes from uncultured Clostridium sp., assembly GCA_900556695.1. Taxonomy (GTDB): domain Bacteria; phylum Bacillota; class Clostridia; order TANB77; family CAG-508; genus CAG-269. The sequence continues at coordinate 14,029 of USQA01000008.1, read as the reverse complement.
TCATTATGCGAGTTCACCTCCTCTCAAGTTTACAAAATGATTTATTCATTTATAATTCTTTTTCATATTTCATTTATATTATATGTTTTTATATTTGTCAAGTATATTCAAAAAATAAATTTTATTTATACTACATAGTCATTTATTTACGAAATACATTATTTTTTATTGTTTATTAGCTTCTTTTTGTTTTGTAAATTGTTCTATCATTTTATCTACTGCTTTATTTTGAACAAATTTTTCAGCTTGAATAATTGTATATTCAAATAATAATTCATCACTACTTCCATGTGCTTTTACTACTGGTTTCTTAACCCCTAAGAACAATGCTCCGCCATATGATTTATAATCCATTGTTTTACTAAATCTTTTTATCGCTGGTAAAGACGGTACTGCTAAAATTTTAGCTAATAAATTTTTAGTCATACTTTCTGTTAATGACCTTTTTACAAGTTTTCCTAGTCCTTCTGTCGTTTTCAAAAATACATTTCCAGTAAATCCATCAGCAATAATTGCATCTATCTTACCTGAAAAAGCATCTCTTCCTTCTACATTTCCAACAAAATTTATATTTAACTCTTCTGATTTTTCTTTTAATAATTTATAACTTTCTTTTACTAACTCATTACCTTTGGTTTCTTCTGTACCAATGTTTAATAAACCTATTTTAGGATTTTCAATTCCATATGTGTTTTTTAAGTATATACTAGACATTTGTGCAAATTGTAACAAATTTATTGGCTTACAATTTGTATTTGATCCACAATCCATTAACAATAACTGGCTTTTATATGATGGTAATATTCCTGCTAATGCTGGTCTATCTATTCCTTTTATTCTGCCAACTAAAAGAGTAGCTCCAGCAAGTAGTGCCCCTGAATTTCCTGCAGAAATAAATACATCTCCTTCTTCCTTTTTTAACATATTAAATCCAACAACCATTGATGAATCTTTTTTGTGTTTTATCGCAAGAGTTGGTGTATCTTCCATTTCAATTGTTTCTGTGGTGTTCTTTATTTTTAATCTATCAGAAATTTCTTCTAATTCTTTTCCATAAAATTCTTTTATTTTATTTCTTATTACATCTTCTTTTCCTATTAGTACAACTTCAGCCTTTACTTTATTTATTGCATTTACTGCTCCTTTTATATTTGCATCTGGGGCATTGTCTCCTCCCATTGCATCTAGAAGTATTTTCATTTTTGTCCTCTCCTTATTCGTTTATATTATTATATTTTAACTTTTCTTATTTTATTATTATTTTTATAAAAAAGCAATAGTTTAATAATAACAAAACTAAAAAAACTTTTATTTTTTAAGCAAATAGATAATTTGCATATCTTTCATTCTATAAAAAAACAAATGGACAAATATAAAATTATATTGTCCATTCATTTTGGTCTGCTAGAGTTATATTAATGCAAAATTTATTAAAAGCTTTGTTTTAGCTTCTTCACGGTAATCTTCTGTTCTCTTTTGCTTTTCTAATACTTCTTGTGCTAATTGTCCACCTAATTTGTCTGATAGTAAATTTAAAAAATATCTTTCAAGTATATCATCCAAATCACAAATGAGAGTATCCAAAGATAACTCGTCAGAAATAAGTAGCAAATAGATATATGCTACAATAAACATTTCTTGGATTTCTTCTCTCTTCAAGAAGCCTCCTTCTGTTGCAATTATAGCAGCAATACTGCGATACAAATCAACTTCAAATTCGTACTCTGAAGAAATTTCTTTAATTGTATCAGTGTATTCATCTATCGCATCTTCAAGACTTTTCTTCTTTTTTTTCATTTTTTCAAACAAAGTTGAATAACCAGGCATGTCTTTTGATGTACTTTGCAAAATTTCAGGAACTTCCTCGATTTTCTTAAGCGCTTGACAAACTTGATCTTTTTCTAGCATTTTTTCAGACAGTTCATCTTTAACGAACAAAATCTTCCGTTCTTTTCTCATTGTGTTAATTATCATTGGCAGAATCCGATTAAGCTCATTAACTTTAGCTTTTCTTAAATTATTTTCTTTCATATTGTCTTACCTCACTTTCTTAGTCTATTATTGAAAGAAACTAAACGCAAACCATTATACGTTTTATGTTAATAATTATAACAGTTTTCATGTTTTATGTCAATAATAGATATCTCCTAATTACATTTTTATTTTATCTCAAATCAATTCATGGAAAAAGATATATATTTAAAATTAAGTTTGACTTAAGTATTTATTCTTGTTTCTATTTATAGTGTGTATCTTCAATTTGAATATTTGCATACCTTAAACGCCTTGGAGAACGAAACTTTTAAATATATATCTTTTTCCATGAATTAATATTTTTAAGAAAACACAAAACTAAAAAGAGTCATTATTAACTAAATGTTAATTATGACTCTTTTTTATTATATTAAACAATTTTATTATTCAATAATGTCTGCAACAACACCTGAACCAACTGTTCTACCACCTTCACGAATAGCGAATCTTAATCCTTTTTCGATAGCGATAGGTGTAATTAATTCTATTGTCATTGAAACGTTATCTCCTGGCATTACCATTTCTGTACCTGCAGGTAATTCGATAACACCTGTAACGTCTGTTGTTCTGAAGTAGAATTGTGGTCTGTATCCATTAAAGAATGGTGTATGTCTTCCACCTTCTTCTTTAGTTAATACATAAACTTCAGAAGTGAATTTTGTATGTGGGTGTATTGTTCCTGGTTTACATAGAACTTGACCTCTTTCGATATCTTTTCTATCAATACCTCTTAATAAAACACCAATATTATCTCCAGCTTCAGCTTGATCTAATAATTTTCTAAACATTTCTACACCTGTAACAACAGTTTTTGCTCTTTCTGTTGTAAGACCGATGATTTCAACTTCGTCTTGTAATTTAACTTCTCCTCTTTCTACTCTACCTGTTGCAACTGTTCCACGTCCTGTAATTGTGAATACGTCTTCAACTGGCATTAAGAATGGTTGGTCAACTGGTCTTTCTGGTGTTGGGATATAACTGTCGATTGCTGCCATTAATTCTTTCATAGGTTTATAAACTTCATCATCTGGATTTGTTGATGAACTTTCTAATACTTGTAATGAAGATCCTTTTATAACTGGAATTTCGTCTCCTGGGAAACCATATTCTGATAATAAATCTCTAACTTCCATTTCAACTAATTCTAATAATTCTGGATCGTCAACCATATCGCATTTATTTAAGTAAACAACGATATATTTAACACCAACTTGTCTTGCAAGTAAGATGTGTTCTCTAGTTTGTGGCATAGGACCATCAGCTGCTGAAACAACTAATACTGCACCATCCATTTGAGCTGCACCAGTAATCATGTTTTTAACATAGTCAGCATGTCCTGGACAGTCAACGTGAGCATAGTGTCTTGATTCTGTTTCATATTCAACGTGAGCTGTGTTAATTGTGATTCCTCTTGCTTTTTCTTCTGGAGCTCCGTCGATTTGATCATATGCTTCATATTGAGCTTTACCTAATAATGATAAATATTTTGTAATAGCTGCTGTTGTTGTTGTTTTTCCGTGGTCTACGTGACCGATTGTACCAATGTTAACGTGTGGTTTTGTTCTTTCAAATTTTGCTTTTGCCATTTGAAATTCCTCCTCTTAATTTTTATTTTTTAAATTTAATAACTTTTTTGTACTTGCATTCTATAACATTTATTATAAAAAAGCAAGCTTTTTTTATATTTTCTTTTACGGGCACAGCACACTGTGCCCTATATATTCTATTTTTCATCCAATTCTTTTGCAATTTCTGTTACATGCATACTCAAATTCTTTGACATGTGTGAAATACTGTTCACCATGTTTTTAGCAATTTTTTGTTTTGCTTGTAAATTACTTGCATCTGAATTATAAAAATCACTAGTGTTATATTTTAAACCTTCAATAAATAAATTCCTTTGGTTTTTCACTATAAAATAAACACCTCTTTTTATTCAGCCTTTTTTCTTGAAGCAACAATTGTTTCAAGGACTGATTTTGGAACTTCTTCATAATGTGAAGGTTCCATAGAGTATGAACCTCTACCTTGAGTTTTAGAACGTAAGTCTGTTGCATAACCAAACATTTCTGATAATGGTATAAATGCATGTATTTCTTGCATTCCGTCTTCTGCGTCCATTCCTTCCATTCTACCTCTTCTAGAATTTACATCTCCAATAACATCTCCCATGTATTCTTCTGGAACTGTTATTTCAACTTTCATAATTGGCTCTAATATAACTGATTTAGCTTGTTTACATCCTTCTTTGAATGCCATAGAAGCAGCTATTTTGAAGGCCATTTCTGAAGAGTCAACTTCGTGGTATGAACCATCAACTAATGAAACTTTGAAATCTATAACTGGGTAACCAGCTAAGATACCACTTTCAGCAGCTTCTCTCATACCTTGTTCAATTGGTTTAATATATTCTTTTGGAACAGCTCCTCCGACAATTTTACTTTCGAATTCTATTCCTTTTCCTGGTTCTAATGGTTCCATTTCAAACCAAACATCACCATATTGTCCTTTACCACCAGATTGACGAATAAATTTACCTTGAACTTTTACTTTATTTCTAATTGTTTCTTTGTAAGCAACTTGTGGTTTACCTACATTACATTCAACTTTAAATTCTCTTTTTAATCTATCAACGATAATATCTAAGTGTAATTCACCCATACCAGCAATGATAGTTTGACCTGTTTCTTGATTTGTATATGCTTTAAATGTTGGATCTTCTTCTGCTAATTTAGTTAATGCGATTCCCATTTTTTCTTGAGCTGCTTTATCTTTAGGTTCAATAGCTATATCTATAACTGGTTCTGGGAATTCCATTGATTCTAGAATTATTGGATGATTAGGATCACATAAAGTATTTCCTGTTGTAACCTCTTTTAATCCTACTGCAGCTGCGATATCACCTGCATATACTTTATCTATGTCTTCTCTATGGTTTGAATGCATTTGAAGAATTCTTCCGATTCTTTCTTTTTTATCTTTACTTGAGTTTAATACTGTTGAACCTGATTCTAAAGTTCCAGAATAAACTCTGAAGAAACATAATTTTCCAACAAATGGATCTGTAGCAATTTTAAATGCTAATGCTGCAAATGGTTCTGTATCAGAAGTTTTAGCTTCTGTTTCTTCTCCATCTGGTGTTTCTCCTTTAATATGAGCTATATCAAGTGGTGATGGCATATAGTCAACTATTGCATCTAATAATTCTTGAACACCTCTGTTTTTGTATGAAGAACCACATGTTACTGGAACTATTTTATTAGCTATAGTACCAACTCTTAAACCTTTTTTGATTTCTTCTGCTGTTAATTCTTCACCTTCTAAATATTTCATCATTAATTCTTCATCTTGATCAGCAACTGCTTCTATCATTGCAGCTCTGTATTCTTCTGCTTGTGCTTTCATTTCTTCTGGTATATCTGTTTCTTCAATTTCTTGTCCTAAATCATCTTTGTGAATAAATGCTCTCATTTTTATTAAATCAACTATACCTTGGAAATTGTCTTCAGCACCTATTGGCAATTGAATTGGAACAGCATTTGCTTTTAATCTGTTTTTTAATTGATCAACGCAAAGCATAAAGTTTGCTCCAACTATATCCATTTTATTTACATATACCATTCTTGGTACACTATATTTGTCTGCTTGTCTCCAAACTGTTTCTGTTTGTGGTTGAACTCCACCTTTTGCAGCTAAAACTGTAACTGCCCCGTCAAGTACTTTTAAAGATCTTTGAACTTCTACTGTAAAGTCAACGTGACCTGGAGTATCTATAATATTAATTCTATTATTATTCCAGAAACATGTTGTACATGCAGAAGTAATTGTAATACCTCTTTCTTGTTCTTGAGCCATCCAGTCCATTGTAGCAGCACCTTCATGAACTTCCCCTATTTTATGTGTTTTTCCTGTATAAAATAGTATTCTTTCTGTTGTTGTTGTTTTTCCAGCATCTATATGTGCCATTATTCCTATATTTCTAGTTCTTTCTAATGGGTATGCTCTTCCTGCCATTTTATATTTCCTCCTTTCAAATACTTTAATTCTCTTTGAATTTATTTTTTATAACTTCATTTTTTATAATGTTAAATTTGGAATTTAGAATGGTAAGATATGAATTTTTCGATATCTTGTTAAACTGAAGGCGTACATCGGTACGTCGAAGTTTAACAAGGTAGAGTAAAATTCATAGATTGCCATCATTAATTTCAAATTTTACCATTTGTAATGAGCAAAAGCCTTATTAGCTTCAGCCATTCTATGTGTATCTTCTTTCTTCTTAAATGCTCCACCATTTCCGTTTACAGCATCAATTAATTCACCTGCTAATTTTTCAGCCATTGTTTTTTCATGTCTGTTTCTAGCATATGATACTATCCATCTTAAACCTAAAGTTTGTCTTCTTTCTGGTCTAATTTCTAATGGAACTTGGTATGTAGCTCCACCTACTCTTCTTGCTTTAACTTCAAGTACTGGCATAACATTTTCTAAAGCTGCTTCAAAAACTTCTAAAGGATTTTTTCCTTCTTTTTCTTTAATAATGTCAAATGCATCATATACTATTTTTTGAGCAACTGATTTTTTACCATCCAACATGATATTGTTAACTAATTTTGTAACAACTTTACTATTGTATATTGGATCTGGTAATACTTCTCTTTTTGCTATATATCCTTTTCTTGGCACTATTCTTCCCTCCTTAAAATTTTTATTAATACTTTATAAAAAGTATTTAGGTACTCTCAAGAAATTAAATATTTCTTGCGTATAGCGCTTATATATCTATTCTAAATTTAAGTACCTTAAACTTTAGACAAAATAACAAGCACTACTTTTTTTATTGCTAATTAACCTTTTCTTTAAATGGTTTTATTTTTTAGGTTTTTTAGCTCCATATTTAGAACGCGCTTGCATTCTATCTTTAACACCTGCTGTATCTAATGTTCCTCTAATGATATGGTATCTAACACCTGGAAGGTCTTTTACCCTACCACCTCTGATTAATACAACACTATGTTCTTGTAAGTTATGTCCTATACCTGGGATATAAGATGTAACTTCATAACCATTAGAAAGTCTAACCCTAGCAACTTTTCTTAAAGCTGAGTTTGGCTTTTTAGGTGTAACTGTTTTTACAACTGTACATACTCCTCTTTTTTGTGGAGCTCTGTTATTTGTTAACTTTTTGTTTTTTGAGTTCCATCCATGTTGAAGAGCTGGAGCTGTTGATTTTGTTACTCCTGTTTTTCTTCCTTTTCTTACTAATTGATTAATTGTTGGCACTTAAATTTCACCTCCTTAAATTATATAACCGCTAACACACATTACCCTTACGGCAATTTGTATTAGCGGTTAATATTTTATCATATTTAATTAAATGTGTCAATGATTTTTGCTATATTTATCTACCTTCATCATCACTTTTTTCTGTGTCTTCTTTTATTTGTTGATTTTCAGGTTTCCTTTCTTCTTTAGCTTGATCAACAAAGTTTTTCATACTTAATCTTGCTCTAGCAGGTGCTAATCCTTTTTCGAATTTTTCTTTTGCTTCTTTTTCACCATATTTATTTGCATAATTTGCTATAGTAAGTTTAGCAGCATCACTAACTTCTAGTTCATTTAACAAGTCTTCTAAAGGCATATTTTCATATTCTTTTTGTGTTTTATTATTTTCATTGTATTTTTCTGCAATTTCGGCATTTCTTCCATCTACTTTTTGCACAAAAGAAGCATTTTCTTTTTCTTCTTTTCCTTTTGCAATTATTTCTTTTACACTTGCAGCAATTTCATCCTTGCTTTCTTGTTCAAGCTTGCTAACATCTTGTTTTCCTTCGCTCAACGCTTTGTTTTTATTCCAAATCTTTCCAAGAATTTCTGCTCCACATCTTTCTTCTGTTTTAGTATGTTTTCTTAATTTAAATTTATCTATAATATTTAACCCAGATAAATCATGCTTCAATTCAAATGGAAATTTGCTTTTATTATAAATACTTTCAATATATTTTTCTATTAAATCTCTATTTCCTGTTGAATCTAAAGCTTTTACAATTTCAGGATTAACTTTTCTTTTTAACATTAATCCTAATCTTCTTTTTCCTGTTGTTTCTTTTATGATTTTTCTACATTTTTTGCCTATATCTAATCTTTTATACATATCACTTTTTTCATGTTCTATCTCTTCAATAGGTATATTTACAGTACCATTTTTATCTTTGCATTTTATAACTTTGTCCTTTTCAGATATAAAAATAGATATATCATTTTCATTACTATCACCTTCATTTTGCATAGATTCTGGTGTAAAATGAAAGTTTTTATAATCTTTTCCTAATTCATTTATTATTTTGTCGCCTTGCTCTTTTATTTCTTCTTTACTTGGGTCTCTTAAAACATTTAAACCTTCTTGTTCTTTTTTTGATTCGTTTGGTTCTATTTCTGGTTTATCATTTGGCTCGTTTATTTCTGTTTCATTACCTTGTTGATTTTCTTCATCTTTACTTGATTCTGAATTTGAGTTTTCTACATTATTTTTTTGTTCTTCTTCGTTTTCTTTCTCTCCAAAATATTTACTTACAAATCCACTTTCTAAATCTTTATCTATATTTGTTATTCTTAGTCCTTGTATTCTTGTTTTTAAATATTCTAAATCTTTATATTGTTCTAAATTAGATTCTAATTCTATATAGCCTTCTAATTTGCTTTCTATTTCAGCTGCTTTTTCTTTATTTACTTTCAGTTCTTCTCTAGCACTATCTACTATGGCTTGATTAATTTGTTTTCCTTCATTAAAATCTCTTATAGCATTGTCAATTGTTTTTTGAGCATTTTCAGCGATTCTTTCATAAGCTTGCTTTTGGCTTTTCAAATTGTCTATTTCGCTCTTTTTCTTATATTTTGATATTTCTTTATCTATACTTGATATTAAGTCAGATTTTGAGTTTTCAAATTTTTCATTTAAATCATTTTGTTGACTTTCTTTTTTACTCTTCATTTCTTCAAACTCTTTACTAGCTTTTTCAACTTCTTCTTTTTTCATTTGTTTGTCAACAGTACCAATCATACTTAATGATAATTCTTTTCCTAATTGTTCTAACTCTTTTTCTTTCTCTTTAACGCTATTGTCTAATTCGTCTATTTTTTGTTTGTTCTCAGCAACCTTAATCATTTCTTCTATTTTATTTTTTATCTCTTCCATATTTTCTCCCTTCAAACAAATCGTTTTTCATTTTAACGAACTCATTCTATTCTATTTTAACACATTTATCTGTTTTTTTCAACATTTTGCTTGTTTTTACACAATTTTAATCAATTTGTAATATTTTGGTAATAATAATGATTTAAAAAACTGTAATTATTTATTTATAAAATAATCACAGTTTTCTTTAACAATTATACTATATTTTCTAAACTTCTTTTTGCCATTAATTCATATCTTTCTTTTTTGTCTTTTATTTTTTTACCTTCTAATTGTGGCAAAATGCCAAAATTAGCATTCATTGGTTGAAACTTTTTATTCTCAGTTGATATATATTTAGCTAGAGCTCCTATTACAGTATATTCTGAAAACGTAATTTTTTCTTCCATCTTTAATTTATTTACTGCATTCATCCCAGCAACTAATCCTGATGATATTGATTCCACATATCCTTCAACCCCTGTTATTTGTCCTGCAAAATACACATTTTCATGTTTCTTTAAGTTATATGTTTCATCCAATAATTTTGGAGAATCTATATAAGTATTTCTGTGCATTACACCATATTTAATAAATTCCGCTTCTTTTAGTCCAGGAATCATACTAAAAACTCTTTTTTGTTCTCCAAATTTCAAATTAGTTTGAAAACCTACTAAATTATATAGTTCTGCTTGTTTATCATCTTGTCTTAATTGTACAAGTGCATATGGTCTTTTAGCTGTTCTCGGATCATCAAATCCAACAGGTTTTAAAGGTCCATATCTTAATGTATCAATACCTCTTTTAGCCATAACTTCTATTGGCATACAACCTTCAAAAATTTCTCTTTTTTCAAATTCATGTAAATTAACAACTTCTGCATTAATTAAATTATTATAAAATTCTTCGTATTCTTCTTTAGACATAGGTAAATTTATATAGCTTTGTTCTGTTTTATCTTTATTTAATCTTTCTTTCCATTGCTCTATAGTTTCTTCTTTTTGCTTTTCTTGGCTATATCTATCTCCATAAAAAGCAATATTAAAATCAATGCTATTTTTTGTAACAATTGGTGCTGCTGCATCATAAAAATATAATTTATCTTGTCCTGTGATTTTTTGAATTTGCGCTGATAAATCATCTGAAGTTAATGGTCCTGTAGCAATTATTACTATTCCATCTTTTATTATATTTTTTATATCAACAACTTCTTGTTTATTATTTCTATTAATTCATTTTGTTGTATTTTTTCTGTAACTTTTCTAGAAAATTCTGTTCTATCAACTGCTAATGCTTGTCCTGCAGGGACACTAGTTTTATCTGCTATATTTATTAATAAAGAATCTAATCTTCTAAGTTCTTCTTTTAATAAACCACATGCATTTGTTAATAAATTAGATTTAAATGAATTGCTACAAACAATTTCTGCTAAATCTTTATTAGAATGAGCTGGTGAATATTTAATTGGTTTCATTTCATATAATTTTACTTTTATTCCTCTTTTAGCTATTTGATATGCCGCTTCACATCCAGCTAATCCTCCACCTATAATTGTTATATAATCTTTCATTGTTTTTGTAAGGAGTGTCTTTTTTATTTTAAAAACACTCCTTTTTCCTCCTTCTACTCAAATAAACTCATAATATCTTCCTTAGAAAGTTTATTAATAAATGACATTTTTGTGCTTAATACGTTATCAATAAGCATAGATTTTTTATTTTGTAATTCATATATTTTTTCTTCAATAGAATTTTTAGTTATTAATTTATATACTTGAACATTGTTTTTTTGTCCAATTCTATATGCTCTGTCTGTTGCTTGATTTTCAGTAGATATATTCCACCAAGGATCATAATGTATTACCATATCTGCACCTGTTAAATTTAATCCTGTTCCTCCTGCTTTTAATGATATTAAAAATAATTGTATTTCAGGATTTTTGTTAAAATCTTCAACTAATTTAATTCTATCTTCAACTTTTGTTGAACCTGTCAATTTATAATATTTTATTCCAAGTTTTTTTAATTTCTTTTCTATGATATCAAACATTGATGTATAGCCTGAAAATAATAATATTTTATGTCCTGAAGTTGTTGCTTCTTGAATAATTTCTATGCATTGTTCTAGTTTACTACTTTCTTCTTTATAATCTTCGATAAACAAACTTGGATGACAACATATTTGCCTTAATCTAGTTAATGCCGCTAAAATTTGTATTTGACTATTTTCATATCCATTGTAATCTATTTGCTCAGATATTTCTTGTTTAGCTTGTGCTAAATAATTCATATATATTTTTCTCTGCTCTTCTCCCATTTCGTTATTCAATATAGTTACTGTTTTTTCAGGCAATTCTTTTAAAACTTCTTGTTTTGTTCTTCTTAATACAAATGGCTCAATAAGCATTTTCAACTTAGCTATAGCATTTTTATCTTCTTCTCTTGTAATTGGCATTTCGTAAAGATTTTTAAATTTTTTATAATTAAATAAATATCCAGGCATAATAAAATCAAAAATTGACCATAATTCTGATAAAGAATTTTCTATTGGAGTACCTGTTAAAGCATATCTTGTATCTGCTTTCATTTGTTTTATAGCTTTAGCATTTTGAGTATTACTATTTTTTAAATACTGTGCTTCATCAGCTATAATAAATCTGAATTTATAATCTTTCTTTTTATATAAATCAATATCTCTTTTTAATAAATCATATGAAGTTATTACTAAGTCATAATCTTCAATTTGATTTATTTTATCTTTTCTTTCTTGTAAATTCCCTCTAATTACAAGTGTTTTTAATTCTTTAGTAAATTTTTCAGCTTCACTTTGCCAATTTAACGTAAGTGAACTAGGGCAAATTACTAAGCTAGCTTTTTTACTATTATTTACTTGAATTTGTTCTTGCCCTTCAATAGTTTCTTCATTATGATCTGTATTTTGTACATAATCTACAATAATTGATAGCATTTGTATTGTTTTACCTAGTCCCATATCATCTGCTAAAATACCACCAAATTTATAATTATCCAAATTTTTAAGCCATTTATAACCTATTTTTTGATAATATCTTAAAACCTTTTCTAAATTTTCTGGCACTTCTAATTCTTCTTCTATTTGTTCTTTATTTACATTTTTTATTAGTTGCTTATATTCACTATTTTTTTGTACATTTGTACCTTTTAGTTGTTTTAATAATTGATTTAAATAAAAACTTCTATATATAGGAATTTCAACTTTTCCCTTTTCTAATTGTTTATAATCAATATCCATTCCTGTTATTAACTTATCTAAAAATTCTATTTCTTTATTTTCTTCTAAATTAATAAAACTACCATCTTTTAATCTATAATACTTTTTCTTTAATGAATATTTCTCCATGATATCTTTTATTTCATCTTTGTTTATATCTAAATCTTTTAAATCTATATCTAACAAGTTATTACTAATTTTTACTCCTAAGCTACTCATTTGAGGCTGTCTTATTTGCTTTGTTTTAAAATTATCTGTTACTAGTACTTCAAAGTTCTCCATATAAAAATTTATATCTTCTGATAAGAATTTATATATTTTATCATTGTTTGGTAATATAAATCTTAAATTCTTAGTTTCTAACATAAATCCCGTTTTTCTAAACATATTTAAAGCTTTCGTTTCTTTAATCATATTTCTAGGAATATCTAACTTTTCTTTTTCATTAAGAGGATTAAACTCTTTTTCTCCATATATAAACTTCACATCTGCAATCAAATAATCATTTTTATCAAAATCAAGATATAGTTTTACAATCAACTCATCTGGTTTATATTTTTCTAATTCATCTTCTTTTATCCCTTTTATAACAATGTTGTTTTTCACCTTAGGCATTACTATTGAAAATAACTTTGATAACTCATTAGTGCCTAAATTTGCTTCAGTTATATAATTTTTTCTGAATAAATCTAATAATCTTAAAGTAGTTTTTTCAAAATCACTACTACAACGATATAGTTTTTTATCATCTAAAATATATGTATATTTTTTTCCTTTTATAATATTAACATTATATATATCAACATTTGGTGCTAATACATATTGTTTTTCACCATCTTCGCTTAAAACAAATTGTATTTTGGGATTTTCCTCTGTAAACTCTATTACTTGAGAAGTATAATCTTTTTGAAATTGAACATTATTACCTTTTAATATATCAAATAAATCATCTATACCACTATTTCCAATCATTATACTAGTCTCACTTAAAGCCTTTCCATAGTACTTATAATTGGTATTTGAATTAGAATTAGCATATTTTATAATTTCAGAATACTTTAATAAAAACTCCAATAAAGGTCTACTATCCTCTTCAAACATCTCTTTTGTATGTATAAACTGCAATTTTTCACCATATTTATAAAAACTTTTTTCTAGCATCCTAACATAAAAATCAGAAAGATTTTTAATTCTGTACATTTTATTCTTTCCTATTCTAAACTCAACCTTCATCTCTTTAGAAAATTTATCAAAATATATTTTAGGTTCAAGCTTTACACTGCCTGCATCTTTTATTTTTATTTCTTCCTCATCTAAATTTTCTATTTCTTCATTATATAACGTATTTACAATTTGATTAAAATTTTTATATTTCATCTCTAAGTCCTCTGAAGCACCTTTACCAACCATTATATTAACTCTCCTTTTCTCGGCACATTATTATATACTAATTTTTTTAAAAAATCAAGGAAATTGCCATCGGGGACGGACCTACTTGGTAATAATAAAATATTTTTATATTTCAATAAAATACAGTAATATAATGTTTTTAAGTAAATCACTGTTGGGACC
>USQA01000007.1 GCA_900556695.1 uncultured Clostridium sp. | reverse complement strand
GCTCTGACTGTTGGAATGTATTTTTGAAAAGTTTGAATAAGATTTTTCATATCTTCACGTTTTGAAGTTCCATCCATTGGACAACATTTTGGCATAGGTGTTATATTATTTTTCTTGACGAAACTGCGGATATATTTTTCGGGAGCATAAATTAAAGGTCGTATTAGTGTAATTTGTGACCTATCCATATAACTTACTGGTGCGAATGTGTTTATGTTTCCTGCATATAATAAATTCAAAAAGAAAGTTTCTAAAACATCATCTTCATTATGACCTAATGCTATTTTATTACATCCTTCACGAATAGCTACTGAATTAATAATTCCTCTACGCAAGTTAGCGCAAAGAGAACAAGGATTTTTTTCTTTTCTAATATCAAAAACAATTTCTTTTGCATTACTTTTTTCTATAAATAAAGGAATTTCTAGTTTGTCACACATATTTTGTAAAAAGTCCGTATCAAAAAATTCAAATCCGGGATCTATACTAATTGCTATAATATCAAATTTTTTAGGGTAAAACCTTTGTAAAGCTTTAAATGCATGTAGCATTGTAATTGAATCTTTACCACCAGAAAGACAGATAGCTATTTTATCATTTTCTTCTATCATATTATATTTTTCTATTGCTTTTCTCATATGACTTAATATTCTTTGCATTTTTATCACCTTCTTAAAATTATTTTTTAACAATAAATGCATTAGGAAGATATCTTTGACCAGCAGGAGTTGAAGGCTTATTAGTTAATTTATTGTTATAATACATTGTAGATGAAGAACCTCCATCTAAATTTGCTGCATTATAAGCATCATATTTATTAAAAATATTTTGAAGTTCTAATAAGTTAGTACCTATACTGTAACCTACTTGTCTTCCATCTATAACAACAAAAATCATTGTTCCATCTTGTTTTTGACCAATTGCTGTTCTTGGATGAATTCCTCCTGAGTTTGCATTTGTTATTTGATTTTTTCCATTAACAATTAGATAAGGTCCAAATTCTATAGCTGATTCTATACCTTGTGCCATTGCTTCTTGATAATTGTATTTTCCTAGCACTAATTTTGAATTAGAAGTTAAACCAATTAAACTATATCTAGATGATTTATTACCATATTGCATTTTCTTATTTATAATAGTTGCTCTGCATAGAGAATTACCAGAGCCCATGCCGTTTTCATCGGTAAATCCACCGGCATTAATTCCACCAATTGCATTATTTTTCTTCACAATTTCACTTAATTTAGACCCTCTAGAAGAAAGCCTTCCATCAACTAATTTTACTTTTGAAGGATCTGGAATAGTCATTACGAATCCTACATAATTTTTCCCAGTGATTTTTTCTACAGATATTCCTTTTTCTGTTTCGGTAACATTTTCATTAATTGAAATATCATTAGAATTGGAATTTTCATTATTTTGAACTTCTAATCTTTTTAAAATTTCCTCTATTTCTTCATCTGATAAAAACCATCTTGCTAAATATTGATGATTCATTGTTGACATTGCAGTTACAACCCATAATTCTTTATATTTCTGAAAAAGAGAAGTCTTGAAAAATAGAAAAACAAAAATTACAAATAATAAAATTATTGAAATTAATACTGTTAGTAAAATTGTTAATTTTTGCTTCAGTGTTTTCTTCTTCTTTTTACTTCTTTTTCCATGTGTTTTTGACTTATTTAATTTTTCTGGACTTTCATTTGTTTTTTCTATTGTTTCTGACACATTTGATTTATTTTTTGTCTCTTGTATTAAATTATTTTTTGACATTGTTGTTCCTCTTTTTTAATATTTTCATTATATAATGTTACCATTTTCAAAGATGGTTGTCAATATAGAAGAAGTTCTATTTTTATTGCTAAATCCAGTAAAATCAAATAATAGAGACTATCAAAATGAATTGACAAAACATACATAATAGTGTAATATATGAATATTGAAACTATAATAAAATAGTTGGAAAACTAACAATATGTGCCTATAGCTCAGCAGGATAGAGTAATCGCCTCCTAAGCGATAGATGGGGGTTCGAGTCCCTCTAGGCACACCATAAATTAGACAAAATTTGTGAATAAAAAATAAAAAAGGAAAAAACAAAGAAAAATATGAAAAATGAGTTTATGCAGATAGCATTAAAAGAAGCTAAAAAAGCTTATGATAAATTAGAAATTCCAGTAGGGGCAGTTATAGTAAAAAATGGAGAAGTAATTGCAAAAGCGCATAATCTAAAAGAAACAAAATTTGATACGACAAAACACGCAGAGATTTTAGCAATACAAAAAGCAAGTGAAAAATTAGAAAGTTGGAGATTATTAGACTGCGAAATGTATGTGACATTAGAACCATGTTCTATGTGTGCAGGTGCAATAATAAATTCAAGAATAAAAAAAGTATATATAGGAACTTGTGACGAAAAGACAGGAGCAGCAGGTTCAGTATTAAATTTATTTGAAGATTATAAATTCAACCATAAAGTAGAAGTAGAAAAAGGAATTATGCAAGAAGACTGTGAAAAGATATTAAAGGATTTCTTTAAAATGTTGAGAAAAATAAAAAAACAGAAAAAATAATAAATATAAAAATAAATAATGGAGGAATTTATGAAAGAAACATTAAAGAAAATAGTAAATAAAAAATATTTTCATATATGTATGATTTTTACTATTATTGTTATTATATTATTTACTTTAGGAATGATTTGTTTAAAATATAATGTTGAGGGAGAAACGAATATGCCATTTCGTTTGTCTAAAATAACTGTAATAAGTTCATCAGAGGGAATTGATAAAGAGAATCTAGAGAATAAATGGGCATTTGATGTTAACCAAAATAATGATGTGTTTTTATACATAGAAAAAAATAAGAAAAATAAAAAAGAAGAGGCAATAAAAACTATAAAAATAGAAAATTTTAATATTACAAAAGAAGTGGAAAAAGGCGAAGCTAAATTATTTAAGCCTAGTCCTTCTGAAAATTCAATATTTAATTGTAACGAAGAAAATAAAATTGATAAAATAGAATATACAGGAGATATGGATTCTAATATTCAACAATTAAAAATTGCAAATCAAGGTGGAGTTATAGCTTTTAGATATTCTAATTGTAAAATTGCAGAATATTTATCAAATGAAGAAGAAATACATTTTAATAATTTATTGAAAAATACTAATATAAATCAAGATGATTTAAAATCTAAAGTGAATTTTGATGTAATAATAGATGTTGAATCTGGAAAACAATATAAAGCTAATATTGAATTAGATTTTCCAGTGGGAAATGTTGTAGAAGAGGGAACAACATCAACAGAAATTACAGATTTAAGTAATATAATTTTTAAGAGACTAAAAAATTAAAAATTATTGTGTGTTCGCTTGATTAAATGAATATTTCATTATATAATACAAATGGTATGTACTTAATCTTTGTATGGAGAGAATCCAATAAAGACCTATGAATCTTGTCAGGTCCGGAAGGAAGCAGCAATAAGTAGTAATCTTTATGTGGATACTTTCCATAGAGAGATTAGGAACAGCCATTTTATATTGCATAGAAAACTTAAATTATGTCATATATAAAGGATGTGAGGAATATGGGGTACACAGCTCTTTATAGAAAATTCAGACCATTAACTTTTAGTGAAATTGTTGGACAAGAGCATATTACAAGAACTTTAAGAAATCAAATTGTAGCAAATAGAGTTGGACACGCTTATTTATTTAATGGAAGTAGAGGAACAGGAAAAACATCAGCTGCTAAAGTTTTAGCAAGGTCAATAAACTGTTTAAACCCTAAAGATGGTGAGCCATGTAATGAATGTGAAATTTGTAAGGGAGCTATTAATGGATCACTAACAGACATTGTAGAGATGGATGCAGCTTCTAATAATAGTGTAGAAGATATTAGAAGTATACGTGAAGAAGTAAATTTTTTACCAACAAAAGCAAAATATAGAGTATATATTATAGATGAGGTTCACATGTTATCAACAGGAGCTTTTAATGCTTTGTTAAAAACATTGGAAGAACCACCAGAACATGTTAAATTTATTTTGGCTACAACAGAACCTCAAAAACTACCAGCGACTATTCTTTCTAGATGTCAAAGATTTGATTTTAAAAGAATATCAAATGAAAATATAATAAAGAGATTAAAAATTGTTTGTGATGAAAGTCAAATACAAATATCTGAAGAAGCATTAAAAATTATAGCTGTTCTTTCAGAAGGAGCAATGAGAGATGCGTTATCAATTTTAGAAAGATGTGTTCAAGATGGCGAAAACAAAATTGATGAAGATAAAATAAAGGATTTAGTAGGAATTCCTAAAATAACATATGTACATAATATTACAAATGCTATCATAGACTATAATGTAGATGAAGCACTTAAAAATGTAGATATAGTGTTAGAAGAGGGAAAAGATATAGTAAATTTGCTTTGGGAACTTATTAAATATATTAAAGATATTTTAGTTTATAAAGCTTCAAATAATTTGGAACTATATAGTAAAGATGAGATAGAAGATATAAAAAAATTATGTGATAAAATTTCAAAGGAAAGATTAATTGATTTAGTATATGAATTGTCAGAATTAGAAAATAGCATAAAATGGTCTACTCAAAAAGCAATTATGTTTCAAGCTGGAATAATAAAATTGTGTAATAAAAAAGTAGAGGTTAGTGGAAATATAGAAGAAAGAGTAGAGAAAATAGAAAAATATCTTAGATCTGGAAAAGGAATTGTTTCTCAAAACAGTAATGTAAATTATGTGCAAAATGCACCTATAAATCCAACTGTAAATAATACTGTAAATCAAACTAGGAAGGCGGCATCACAAGGAACAAGTAATGCTATACAAAAACCTAAAGTTACACAAAAATTTTCTACTAAATCAGAAGAATATTGGCCTCAAATAGTAAGTAATTTAAAACAAAATGGAAAAATAGTTTTATATACAAATTTAATTAACACTAAAGCAGTAGAATTAAATGATATGACAGTTGGTATAGAATTCCCAAGAGGAATGACACCATTTGGAAGAACAGTATTAGAAAAACAGGAAAACATAAGAGAAATATCTAACTTAGTATCTATGGCTTGTGGAAAAGAAATGCAAATAAAATATATAACTCAAGAACAACAAATTAATAAGCCTAACAATGAGGATGATTTAAAAAATTTAGCAAATGAATCAAATATACCATTTAATATTATAGAATAAAATTAAGGAGGAATTATATTATGGGTAAAAGAGGAGGATTCCCAGGAGGAATGGGAGGATTTGGCGGAATGAATATAAATAATTTAATGAAAGAAGCCAAAAAAATGCAAGCAGATATGGAAAAATCTCAAGCAGAATTAGCAAGTAAAGAATTTGATGCATCAGCAGGTGGAGGAGCAATTACAGTAAAAGTATCTGGAGAAAAAACAATTAAAGAAATAAAAATAAAACCAGATGTAGTTGACCCAGAAGATGTTGAAATGTTAGAAGATTTAATTTTGACATGTGTAAATGAAGCATTGAGAAAAGTTGACTCAGCACAAGCAGATCAACTTGGAAAATATAATATACCAGGACTAGGCGGATTTTAAGGGTGTTCCTTAAAATCCCTTTAGTATATAAAAGAAATATTTAATGGAGGAAGTTTAAATGTCATTATATTCACCATCAATAGAAAAATTAATAGAGAGTTTTGAACGTTTACCAAGTATAGGACATAAAACAGCAGCAAGATTAGCCTTTTATATCTTGAACTCAACAGAAGAAGAAACAAATGAATTTGTATCTTCTATATTAAATGCAAAAAAGAATTTAAAATATTGTAGTAAATGTTATAACATATCTGATACAGACCCATGTTTTATTTGTAGCAATCCTAAAAGAGATATAAGCCAAATATGTGTAGTTGAAGATGTTAGAGATATTATTGCAATGGAAAAAACTCATGAATTTAAAGGTGTATATCATGTTTTACATGGATCTATTTCGCCTATGAATGGTGTTGGACCTGACGATATAAAGATAAAAGAACTTTTAGCTAGATTGATGGATGGACAAGTTAAAGAAGTTATTTTAGCTACAAATCCAAGGGTAGAAGGAGAAGCAACTGCAATGTATATATCAAAATTAATTAAACCTTTAGGAATTAAAGTAACAAGAATTGCACATGGAATACCAGTTGGTGGAGATTTGGAATATACAGATGAAATCACATTAACAAAAGCTTTAGAGGGAAGAAGAGAAGTTTAAAGAAATATTAACAATTTTTATTTTGATTTTTTATGTTTTCTTCCATAGTTCGTTTGGTAGCAATTATTGCTAGATTGTCAGCAAAAGAAGTGAAAAAAGCTGCTAAGACGGATAATTCGTCTATTGAAAGTTCTTCTCCAATAAGGATTGCAAGGGAACTTGATAAACCAATTAAATTTGAACTAGATAAGTTATTTGGACACATAAAAACACCTCGTTTTATTATATGAGGTGTTTTAATTTATGTTATATATTTTATACAACTAGTACCTTAATATTTTGAATTAAAAGCTTGAGTAGCGCTAGCTTACGGATAACCCGTAAAACCTCGAAAGTTTTAATGAAAAATATTAAGGTACTAGTTGTAGTTGTGCTTTTTATTTTAATGATCTAATAAAATTTTACAGATTTCAGCTGTTGAGAATGGTTTTGCTAATATGCTAGTATTTTTTTTCATATCTTCTAATTTTTCTTTGTTTGAAAGTAAAAGTTCAAAAATCATTTTGCTTTCATTACTGTTTTTTATCCAAACAGCAATTCCATGATTTTCTAAGAATTCCGCGTTTTCTTTTTCTTGTCCTGGAATAGGATTAATTATTACCATAGGTAAGTGAGAGGCTAGACTTTCAGATGTTGTTAATCCACCGGGTTTAGTAACTACTAAATCAGATATGCTCATTAATTCAGGTACTTTATTTGTGTAAGATAATAATTTAACACAGTTGGATTTGTTATATTTTTCTATGATATTTTCAAATTCTTTTTTCATTTCAGGATTTTTGCCTGAAATAGCAATTACTTGCATATTTTCATTGGCTTGTATTAAATTTTCAAAAATATTAAAAGTTTTTGATTTTCCTAATCCGTATTCTCCTCCGCCAAAGAATAAAATTGTTTGTTTTTCAAGTTGTAAATTGAATTCTTTAAGTAATTTTTCTTTATCATATTTTTTTGTAAAACGAGTAGAAATAGGAATTCCGGTCGAAAATATTTTTTCTTCAGGAATATTTTTGTTTATTAAATATTTTTTCATCTTGTCATGTGCTACGAAAAAATAGTCTGTAAAATCACTTCCAACTAACCATTGGTCATGTGGAGCGAAGTCTGTCATAATAGTTGCTATTTTTGAATTTATTTTTCCTTTTCTTTTTAGGTAACTACACATTTGGCTTCCGAAAGGATGTGTAGAGATTATTAAATCTGCATTTTTTTCACGTAATAATTTAAGTAATTTTATTGCCATAATTTTATTTGATCTTGATGAAAGATGTGCTAAAGGTCCCTTTTGTGAATCTACATAAATTTTTCCCCAAGCCCATGGTGCTTTTTTTGCCATTTCGTTATAAGCAGAAGTCGTTACTTTTTCAATTGTTTTATTTATATATTTCATACAGTCAATTAATTCAATATCTATATTTTTATAATTTTCTAAAATATATTCATTAATTGATTTTGCTGCATTTAAATGTCCTCCTCCATAAGAGGCATAAAAAATTATTATTTTCATAAATACTCCTTTGTTTTATATTTGGTTAATTTGTTAAACGTATTTTAACATATAAATAAAAAAAATTCAAAAATTGGAATATTTTTTAAAAATGTAACCAAACTAATTATAATACAAAAAACGTATTAATAATTAAACTAAGAAAAAGGTGATATTTTGAAGAAAATAATTTTTTGGAATTTTACTATAGTTATAAGTATTTTTCTAATTATTTTTTTAATAAATATTTTAGAAGCGGAAAATATTAGTTATGCTGCATCATCTGGAACTTCTGATATTCAGCTTATGGCAAGAGCTATTAATGGAGAAGCAAGAGGAGAACCATATGAAGGACAGGTTGCTGTTGGTGCTGTTATTTTAAATAGAGTAAAAGACTCTAAATTTCCAAATTCTATATCAGGAGTAATTTATCAACCAGGAGCTTTTACAGCAGTTTCAGATGGGCAGATTAATCAACCTATAAAAGAAGGCTCAACAGTTTATAAAGCAGCACAAGATGCAAAAAATGGATGGGATCCAACTGGTGGATGTATATATTATTTTAATCCACAAACAGCTACAAATAAGTGGATATGGTCTAGACCACATGTAAAAACAATAGGAAAACATAGATTTTGTAAATAAAATTATAGAAAATAAAATACTTTAAAAAATAAAAGGCATTATCTAATCAAAGAAAGGAAGATTTTATGAATAAATTAATAGATTGGAAAAATAGATTAAAAAAAGGTCATATGTTAAGTATTATTTGTGTTCTTTTGATTGTAGTTGCAATATTAATTATTGTTTTATACAAAAAACAACGTGAATATAGACAAACATCAGAAAATGGTTACAATATGGCATTTTACGAATTAGTAGATTATGTTCAAAATGTGGAAGCATATCTTGCAAAATCGTTGGTATCAACTACTCCAGAACATGGAGCAGAAACTTTAACTAATTTATGGAGAGAAGCAAACCTTGCTCAAAGTTATTTGAGTAGATTACCTATAGAAAGCCAAGAATTAGAAAACACAGAAAAATTTTTGAATCAAGTAAGTGATTACAGCTATTCTTTGTCTAGAAAAAATATATATAATGAAAGTTTATCACAAGAAGATCTAAGTAATTTAAAAGATTTACATGGATATAGTGTAGAACTAGAAAATACACTTAATCAATTATCAGAAGACTTAAATACAGGAAGATTTGAATGGGGAGAATTAACTAAAAAAGGAAATATAGCATTTGCACAACAAGTGGATAATATATCAAAAGAAAGCTTTAGTAATCTAGAAGAAAATTTCCATGAATATTCAGGTTTAATATATGATGGAGCATTTTCTGAGCATATTACAACAAATGAACCTAAAGGCTTAACAGGAGAAGACATAAGTGAAGAACAAGCAAGACAAAAAGCAGAAGAATTTGTAGGAAAAGATAATATAAAAGAAATATCAAATTTGGGGTATTCAGAAAATGCAACAATACAATCTTATGATTTTTCAATAACAAATAATAATGACGAAACTACAAATATAACAATATCTAAAAAAGGTGGACATGTTATAAATATGAACACAAATAGAAATGTTAGCACAGAAGTAATAACACAAGAAGAAGCAAACGAAAAAGGAAAACAATATTTAGAGAATAAGGGATTTCCGAACATGAAAGAAACATATTATCTAAAACAAGAAGGAATAGTAACAATTAATTATGCATATACTCAAGATAATGTGGTAGTATATCCAGACTTAATAAAAGTAAAAGTAGCTCTAGATAATGGCGAGATATTAGGAGTAGAAACAACAGGATATTTAAACAATCATGAAGAAAGAAAAATACAAAATATAAAAATAACACAACAAGAAGCAAAGAAGACACTAAATAAAGAATTAGAAATAATAAGTGAAGGAATGGCAATAATACCAACAGAATGGAAAACAGAAATACTTTGTTATGAATTTAAAGGAAAGGTAGAAGACAGAGAATTTTTAGTATATATAAATGCAGAAAACGGAAGAGAAGAAGACATATTAGTAATAAATAACACACCAAATGGAACATTAACAATGTAAATTGCCACTGGGGACGGACCTTTTTGGCACAAAGTTGCCACTGGGGACGGACCTTGGAGCAACAATGAAAATTAATTTAAATATAATAAAATACAGTAATATAATGTTTTTAAATGAATGCTGTGGGGACCGACAAGTTTAGAATATGTTATAAAATTTGCGTTAGTCATAATTTTATTTACATATTCTACGTAGTTGGGGATGAATGTAAAACATTATATTACTGTATTATTTTTTAAAATTATAAAAATTGCCACAAGGACTGTCCCCGGTGGCAATCAATTAATGTCTTTTATATGTGTCTCTAGATAATAGCTCTTTACCAACTATTTTTCCATCTTTTTTTAATATTTTATAAGCTTCTGAATATATTGCAGTTGAACTTCTTCCTGTTTCATAAGAATTTATTTGAACTTCACAATCGTCATCTTGTTTTAATCCAAAAATTTGGAAAGTTGCTACTCCATTTGAAACAGAGCAAACTAATTTTATAGGATAATTTCTGTTGTTTTTAAATTGGAAGTCTAATGAGCCATATACAACAGTTGCGTCTCTACTTGCAGTAACATATGATGGCACAAATTGATGGTTAGTTCTTTGAGTTATTTCTAAGTTAGCATATACAACTGCATTATATAATGTAGAAGTTATTTGGCAAATTCCTCCTCCAACTCCATCTACTACTTCACCTTTAACATAAATAGGAGCTTCTCTGTAACCTGCTGCAATTGTTCTTGCACCAACTACTTTATTGTAAGAGAATGTTTCTCCAGGCATTAATACTGTTCCATTAATTTTGTTTGCTGCTAAAATTAAATTTGTTGTTCTGTTTTTGTTGCTAGCAGCATATTTGGTAGAAAATGTTGATAATAAATCTGGAAAAGCTTCAGTGCCAATCATATTAGTAGTAACATTAGGATATATAACTTTTAAAGGTATAGTATATTCTTCTTTTTGTTCTGAAGATATTATATTTTTTGCTTCATCAATAGATATTTTAAAGTCTATCCCATTTTCTGAAGGATGCACTGTAAAAGGTTCTGTTGTATAAGAAGCATCTACAGGATCTTTACGTATTTCATTATAAATTTTTTCTATGTCAATAGGTTCTGGTTGTTGTGTTTTAACTGCTATTTCAACTGTTTTTTCTTTAGAAGAAAAATCCGAAATGGCATTTCTTATTAATTCTATAGTTGCATGAACATCAACAACATTTCCTTCTTTTCCTGATGTTACAATTAAATTAGAATCTTCAATATAATAACTACTTTGAATAACTGTATCAGGTAATTGTGCTGATATATCCTCTAAATTTTTTGTGATTTGTTTTTTGTCAAATGAAATTTTAGGTTCAATATCAACTCTTCCAAACATAGTTGATAATATGTATAAATTATTTTTTAAAATATTATCTTGTCTTCCTATATCATAAGCGGCATTAGTGGCAGATTTTGTATCAAAAGATGTTCCGATTTGAGATAAAGACATAGTTGTTTCGAAATCACCATGTTTAAGAGTGATTTCTTCAGGAAGAGAGTCTTTTATATAATTATCTAGCTGATATTTTGCATCAGATTTACTCATGTTAGATACATCAATTCCTTTAATATATACTCCAGAAATAATATTAGTATTAATCATATTATAGAAAGTTAAAATTAAGAATAATGTAACAACAATAACTATAGAAATTATAATTAATAATTTAAAAATTGAAAAAATTTCTTTTTTATTAATTTTATTCTTCTTTATTTCTATAAAATCGTTTTGAGAAGATGTAACTATAATACTAGTGTTTTTATCATTTTCATTGTTTTTGGTTGTAATCAAATTTTCGTTTTTCTCTTTAACGTTCATTATAAACTCCTTTTGTGAATATCTAATTTATTATATCATATTTTGTTAAAAAATTATATATATGTAAAAAAAATGTCAAATAATTAATAAAAAAATGCTAATAATATAATTAGAATTAAATTTTTAATAAAGTTTTTTTCTAATTATTTAATTATATGAGATCTTTGAAAAAAGATTACAAGGAGGATGTTATGTCTAGAAATAGTAAATTAATATCTAAAAATTTAAGAGAGGAAATAGCTAAAGAATTAGGTGTATATGATCAAGTTAAGCAAGATGGAGGAAGTTGGGCTAATGTATCATCTAAAAACTGTGGTAATATTGTAAAAAAAGCTATAGAAATAGCTAATAGATCAGTAGAAAACAAATAGTTATTTTTAAAAATTAATTAAATAAGATTATAATTTGCTTAAATAGGCATTAGCTATATTTTTGTTTTGATATTGCTAATGCTTATTTTAAATTAAAATATAAAAGATTAATAAAGATTAACAAAAAACATAATTAGATATAAAAAATAATTAAAGTAAAGATAAAAGAAAAAATAAAGTTATATAAGATTAAAAAAATCCATAAAAACTATGGATTTTTTTATATTTTATGATATAATAACTTTACCTATTTATGGGAGGATGTATGAAATGGTTTTTAAGAATTATTATAAGATATTAGGCCTAGAGACAAGCCGAGTTTCAATAGATGAAATAAAATTAGCATATAGAGCTGCTGCTAAAAAATATCATCCGGATTTAAATGTAGGAGATAATTTGGCAGAAGAAAAAATAAAAGACATAAATGAAGCATATAAAATATTATCTATTCCATCATCAAAAAGAAAGTATGATAGGGTATGGAATTCACATTTTGGTAAAGGACAAAAAGCATTTACAAATAAAGAGAAGAAAGAAACAATTGTAAATATGTTTTTGGGAAATGTAAATGATAATAAATCTCAAAAGAATCCTAAGAAAACCCAAATAAGAGGAGAAAATATAAATACACAAATAGATACAAGTATATATGAAGCATTTAATGGAGTAGAAAAACAAATCTCATTGAAAACACCAGAGGGAGAAATAAAAACATATACATTTACAATACCAAAAGGAATAAGAAATGGCGAAAAAATCAGATTAATAGGTCAAGGAAAAAATGGCAAAAATGGTGGTAAAAATGGAGATTTATACATAAAAATTAATATTAAAAATGATAAGAAATTCAAATTAAAAGGACATGATATTTATACAGACTTACTTTTAACACCGTGGGAAGCGGCATTAGGAACAAGAGCTAATGTAGATGCGATTGATGAAGAAACAAAAATATACATACCACAAGGAATACAAAGTGGAGAAAAAATAAAAATACCAGGAAAAGGTTATAAGATAGATAATAATACAAGAGGAGATTTAATAGCAGAAGTAAAAATAGTAGTTCCTAGAAATCTTACTGAAAAAGAATATAAGATGTTTGAGGAATTTAGTAAAATATCAAAATTTAATCCTAGAGCAAAATAATTATGTAGACTTGTATTGACAAAAACACTATTTTTAGTTATAATTAAAGATAGTGATAAGACAAATGATAAGCTATGGATTAGGAAACATAGAGGTGAGGTGTAAAAATGGATAATATACAAGGAAAACACTTTAGTATAACAGATCCAGAAGGAGTAAAAACTGTAATATATCAAGTTAATAAAACAGAAAAGGAATTTTTAAAAGATTATCCAAAATTTACTGTTGAAAGATTAGATCATACAGAAGAATTCGTAGGAAATCTTAATAGAAAAACTTTTTACGTTAATAACCCTCAGAAAGAGGGAAATCAATTAGCTATTTTTTCTTTTGCAAAAGATAAAGTAGTTATTAACACAGGAATTTTATTAGGTGATGAGGTGAAAATAACAAAAAGACCAACACCTTTTAAATTTGACACTATATATTCAGAACAAGAATTACAATATAAAGAGTTTACATATACACCAAATTTAAAGAGACCTATATCAATTATAGACCCAGAAACCACAGAAGAAGTAAAGCCAACGCTTTATTTTGATGAAGAAACAAATGAAGTAAAAGGGAAATGTAAGTTGAAACCATATAAATCTTATTTCGCATTCGAAATAAGAGATGGAAAATAGGGAGGAGAATTGCAATGGCAGTTGAACAACAAGTATCGAATGGACAACAAGGAATGTTTAATTTCATTATTGCTCCAGTTGATATGAAACAAATCTTTGTTATGGACAAAAAGAATAATAAAAAGAAAAATGCAACATCTGCAGTTAAAGGACAAGAAGTAAGAAGTATTTTAAGTACAGAATTAACTCAAGGAGTAACTATAAAAGCAGAAAATGGTGGTATGCCTAATAAAGAAACAAAAACACAAGATAATGAACAAGATAGATAATACAAAAGAGTAGGTGATTTAATTGAACTACAAAATAGAGGGTGCAATAAGAAGAAATAGAAAAAACTTTATTATATTTGGAGTACTATGGATATTTATAGCCATAGTACTTGTTTCGCCAATGGCATATAGTTCATATATGGCAAAAGTAAATGGAACTATGGATTTTGAAGTATTTATAGAAACATTTACAAATTCAATATCTAGCCCATTAAAAACATTTGGAAAAGTATTTACAAGTGGAGCAGCAAGTGGGTACTTTTCTACACTATTGGTAGTAACGATATTTTATGCAATATTTTTCTTTATAGGATTTGCAAGATCAGCGCCTAAAAATGAATATTCTGATATTGAACATGGATCAAGTGACTGGAGCCAAAGAGGAGAACAATATAAAATATTAGATAGAAATAAAGGTATTGTACTTGCAGAAAACAATTATTTACCAGTTGATAAAAGAGGAAATGTTAATGTTTTGGTAGTAGGACGGATCAGGATCTGGTAAATCAGCATCATATTCAATACCAAATGCATACCAATGTTTAGGGTCATATGTATTTACTGATCCAAAAGGTGAATTGTATGATAGAACTGCAGGATATTTAAAACAACAAGGATATGAAATAAAAGTATTAAATTTAGTTAGACCTCAATATAGTGATGGATACAATCCTTTAATGCATATATCATCAGAATTAGATGTTGATGTTATAGCAAATACAATAGTAAAAGGTCAACAATCAGAAAGTGGAAAATCAGATCCATATTGGGATGATATGGCAGAGATGTTATTAAAAGCATTAATATATTATTTAATAGCAACAAGACCAGAAGAAGAGCAAAACCTAGCAAGTTGTGCAGAACTTGTAAGAGCAGCTAACAACAATGGAGGAAGTAATTTACTTACAGAATTAATAAGTCAACTTCCATATGATCATCCTGCTAGAATGTACTATAAATCTATAGAAATAGCACCAGAGAAAACATATGGATCAATATTAAGTTCTTTGCAATCAAAATTAGGAAAATTTGATTCTAAAGAAATTGCAGAATTAACATCAACAGATACAATAGATTTTGAAGAAATAGGAAACAAGAAGACAGCAGTTTACGTTATTTCTTCAGACACACATACTGCATATGATTTTTTACTAACAATATTCTTTTCACAAATGATACAACAATTATATGATTATGCAGATCAAAATGGAGGACAACTAAAAGAGCAAACATTCTTCATATTAGATGAGTTTGCCAATATTGGTAAAATACCAGATTTTGATAAAAAGATTTCAACATCAAGAAGTAGAAAAATATCATTTAGTGTAATTTTACAAAATATAGATCAATTGGAAGCAGTATATGAGAAATCTTATGAAACAATAATGGGTAACTGTGATACACATGTATTTTTAGGAAGTAACTCATTTAAAACAGTTGAATATTTCTCTAAAGCATTAGGTGAAAAAACAATAGAAAGAGATAGTATATCAATTAATAGAGATAGACAAAACTGGAAAACAGGAAAAAGTGTGTCAGACCAAGTAATGGCAAGAGCACTGATGACACCAGATGAACTTAGAAGACTAGACAATGATCAATGTATTATATTTGAAAAAGGAATAAAACCAGTAAAAGCAAATAAATTTTACTATTTTAAGCATCCAATGGCAAAGAAAATGGCAATGTGCGAAATTAGTCACAATGATATTGGTGAGATAGATAGAGGAACATGGAGAAAATATAATCCATACAATCCATATGTAGAAGAAAAAGATGAAAAAAAAGTACAAAATTTAAAAGTTGAATCATTAGATGATTTATTTGATGATGATTCAGTAAATAATCAAACAAAACCAGAAATGGAAAATACAAATAATTCTGTAGAAAATAATCAAGAAAAAGAAGCACCAGTACAAACATTAGACTTAAATGATTTTGAAGGAAAGGCACCAATATTGCCACAAGATAATGAAGATGAAATGTATGATTTACAAAAAGAATTAGAAGCAAAATTTGATGAATTATTTGGACCGTTAGATGATAATTAATAAAATATTATATAAGTAAAAAGCCATAGGCATTTGCCAATGGCTTTTAAAATTTTATTAATGCGAAAATATTTTTGCTAAAATATTGCTAAAAACAAAAAAATATAGTAAAATTTATTTTGTAAAAATATCTAAAAATAATAGATTTAAGATAATATTTAAGATTTAATATTTTCAGAATAGGAGAAAAATATGAAATTTGTACATATAG
>USQA01000006.1 GCA_900556695.1 uncultured Clostridium sp. | reverse complement strand
CAAAAAAAGAAAAATATTCAAAAAAATTTAGTACTATTTCCAAGGGTTACAGCATATACTATAATGAAACAGTTGTAACTCTAAGCTTGTACAAATTTGACAAAAACAACAAAATATAGTATAATTTAAATCGATGCCAAAAGGAGGTATTAAAAATTTATGAAAAAAGAAGAAAAAGCTTCAATTTCTATAATGAAAATTATCTGTGTTAGCATAATATTAATTTTAATATCAGGAATAGGAGTAATGGCTGTAAACACAAAATTAAATGATATTAAAATAACATTACAAAATGGTTATGAAATGACAGTTTTAACATCAAAAACAAAAGTGTCAGATATATTAGAAGAAAATAATATTATATTAGAAGAAAATCAAAAAACAATACCAGACATAGATTCAGAAGTTACATCAGGACAAAATATACAAATTACTGATAAATCATATAATGAAGTTCAAATTGCTAAGATTTCAGAAAACGGAGTTGAAACATCATTAAATCAATTACTAGAAAATTATGCTCCAATTACTGAAAAAATAGTAAAAGAACAAGTTGTAATACCTTTTGAAACAATAACAAAAAATGCTACAGAAAATACAGAAGGAACAAAAAATAAAGTATTGCAACAAGGAAAAGATGGTTTAAAAGAAGTAACATATAAAGTAAAATATCAAAATGATATAGAAATTGAAAAAACAGTTATAT
Source organism: uncultured Clostridium sp. (assembly GCA_900556695.1). GTDB lineage: Bacteria > Bacillota > Clostridia > TANB77 > CAG-508 > CAG-269. The sequence continues at coordinate 16,986 of USQA01000006.1, read as the reverse complement.
CTGAAGTAGTGTTACAAGAACCTGTTAATAAAATTGTTCAAGTTCAAAAAACACAAACTTCAAGATCAGCCCAAGCAAGAACAGCAGATGCAACAGCAGCAACAACTACATCTACAGTAATAAATGGTCAAACATACAAAATAACAGCATATTGTTCTTGTAGTAAATGTTGTGGAAAAACAACAGGAAGAACAGCATCAGGAACAAAAGCAACAGCTGGTAGAACAGTTGCAGCATCTTCAAAATTTGCATTTGGAACAAAGTTAAATATTGGTGGACACATATATACAGTTGAAGATAGAGGTGGAGCAATTAATGGCAATAGAATTGATATATATGTAAATTCACATGCACAAGCTTTACAATGGGGAGTAAAATACTTACCAGTTAGTGTAGCAAATTAATAAATTTAATATAAATAAGACAGTTCTTAGATTTTAAGAACTGTTTTTTATTATAAAAAGTTTAATTTAAATTGTTAATTTATTTTATACAAATAATAAATTAATATTTTTTATTAAAACTTTCGAGGTTTCATGGGTTATCCGTGAGCTAGTGCTGCTTAAGCTTTTAATTCAAAATATTATTTTACTATTTGTATAGATGAGCTGTTAATGTAGATAACGACTTTAAATTTATAAACTTGAGATTTATAAAAATATGTAGTAAAATATACTCGATTAATTTAGTTAATAAAAATTAGAAGGAGTTTAAGCATGAAATTAATTTCTTGGAATGTTAATGGAATACGAGCATGTGTTAATAAAGGATTTAAAGATTTCTTTAAAGAGATTAATGCAGATATATTTTGTATTCAGGAGACAAAATGCCAGATAGATCAGATAGAACTTGAATTTGAAGGGTATAAAAGTTTTTGGAATAGTGCAGAGAAAAAAGGATATTCTGGAACAGCAATTTATACAAAAGAAAAACCTATTAGTGTTAAGTATGGTATAGGAATTGAACAACATGACAAAGAAGGAAGAGTAATAACACTAGAATTTAAGAACTTTTTTATGGTAAATATATATACTCCAAATTCAAAAAGAGGTTTAGAAAGGTTAGAATATCGACAAGTTTGGGAAGATGAGATTAGAAAATATTTATTAGACTTAAACAAAATAAAGCCTGTTATAATGTGTGGGGATTTGAATGTGGCACATAATGAAATAGATTTAAAAAATCCAAAAACTAATAGAAGAAATGCAGGTTTTACAGATGAAGAAAGAGAAAAAATGACACAATTGTTAGAATCAGGATTTACTGATTCATTTAGATATTTATATCCAAATACGAAAGAAGCATATAGTTGGTGGTCATATATGGGACGAGCAAGAGAAAAGAATGTAGGATGGAGAATTGATTATTTTATAGTATCAAAAAATATAGAAAACAAAATAAAAGAAGCAAAAATACATTCAAAAATTATGGGCAGTGACCATTGCCCTGTAGAATTAGAGATAGATATATAAGGAGGAAGAGATGAACGAAATAAGAAATCATTGGAGAAGATGGCTATACTGGTTTGTTTTAGGAGTAGCAATAATTGTAGTATATAAAGCTTTAGATAATTTTACAAATATAATGGATGCAATAGGAAAGTTTTTTAGTATTATAAGTCCATTTTTTGCTGGAATATTTATTGCATATATATTATTTATTCCTTGTAAAAGTATAGAAAATAAATACAAAAAGAGCAAATTAAAACTAATTTCAAAAAGGGCAAGAGGATTAAGTATTATAACTGTATATATAACTGTATTTTTAATCATAATGATTATGTTTAAATTTATATTACCAGTAGTATTTGGAAGTGTATCAGATTTTTTAAGTAATATACCAGGATATTATGAAACAATAATGAATAAATATAGTGAATTGCCAGAAGATTCAATTATAAAAAATAATATTATTGATGAAGTAACAAAAATGATTCAAAATATTAATATTAGACAATATTTTGAAATAAATAAAATAATAGAATATTTGATGGGAGCATTAAATGCTGTTACAAGTATATTTGAGGTGTTTGTAGCAATAATTGTTTCTATATATATATTATTGGAAAGAACACAAATAATTAACTTTATAAAAAAGTTTATAAATGCAATTTTTAAAGAAAATACATATAAAAATATTGATAAATATTTTAATAACTCAAATGAAATATTTTTTAAATTTATTGCAAGTCAATTTTTAGATGCAATAATTGTAGGAATATTGGTAACAATTGCATTATCAATTATGGGAGTAAAATATGCACCATTACTAGGTTTCTTTATAGGATTATTTAATATGATTCCATACTTTGGAGCAATTATTGCCGTAGGAATATCAGTACTTATTACTGCTATAACAGGAGGAATATCACAAGCTATATGGATGCTAATAGTTGTTGTTATATTACAACAAATTGATGCAAATATAATTAATCCAAAGATAGTAGGAAAATCATTAGAAATAAGTCCATTATTAGTAATACTTGCTGTGACAATAGGAGGGGCATATTTTGGGATATTAGGAATGTTTTTAGCTGTCCCAGTGATTGCTGTATTGAAAATTTTTGTAGAGGACTATGTGAATTTTAAATTAAAAAGTAAGAAAGAAGAAAAAGAAATGATATCTTAGAATGATATCATTTCTTTTTTCTTTTTTTTATAAAAATAGATATTAAAATAATTACTAGTAATATAGCTATAATAGCAAAAACGCCAGGCCATCCAAGTATAGAAACAATTTTGCTACCTAAAGACATAATTAATCCTGCTAGTAAAACACCTAAGGTTACAGCTGCTATACTTGTCTTAAAATCAATTTTTAAAAAACTAGCAGCTAATGTTCCTGTCCAAGCACCTGTACCTGGAAGAGGAATTCCAACAAATATTAGTAATGCCCAAAAGATACCGCTATTTCCAGCTGATTCTTTTAATTTTTCGCCACCTTTTTCACCTTTTTCTAAACACCATGTGAAAAATTTTCCTATAATTTTTTTATCCTTTCCCCATTCAAGAACTTTTCTTGCAAATAGATAAATAAAAGGAACAGGAAGCATATTTCCTATAATTGCTATTGGGTAATATAAAAATATATTTAATCCTAGACTCTCTGCTATTGGGATAGCTCCTCTTAGTTCAATAATTGGAACCATACTTACAATAAATGTTATTAAATATTTTACTGCGATAGGTAAACTTTGCATAATAAAATCTCCTTATATAAAAAATCTTATATATTCTACTATAAAAAATAAGATTTGTCTACAAAATATTAAGCATATTTCATAGACGAAAAATATTAACAAAAAAGGGATGTATATTTAAAAAGATTCGTTCTCCAAGGCGTTTAAGATTAGCAAATATTCAAATTGCATATACACATTATAAACATAAATATAAATAACTAATCAGGTCGAACTCACTTTTAAATATACATCCCTTTTTCGTTTGATAATATTTTAAGGTTATTATTAAACATATAAAAATGCTAAAAGCCGTATTTCCCTTGAAGTTTTTTGAGTTTAAGTATTGACATTTACATATAAAGTATGATATAATTTCAAAGTTAAAATCTTAATTATTTATTCAAAAGTTAAAAATTAAAAGAAGAGGAATTAAACTCTAATTTGACCTAATAAAAGTTAGTTTGTAAGAGCAGACAAATTAATGGAATTAGAAATCAAATTGTTTTTAAGAAGGACTTCTTTTAAAAAAATAAATTTATTTCTGCTTAATATTTTTTAAGGAGTGATTTTTTTGAAACTAAAAGAAATTAATTACGAGAAAGCATCTCGTAAAGATTTCGCAAAAGTCGGCGATTACATCGAAATGCCAAATCTTATTAAAGTCCAAAGAGATTCATATGAATGGTTCATAGAAGAAGGGTTAGGTGAAGTATTAAAAGATATTTCTCCAATTGAAGACTATTCTGGAAACTTAGTTCTTGAATTTTTTGACTACTACATGGAAGAAAAAACAAAATATTCTATTGAAGAAGCAAAAGAAAGAGATGCAACTTATTCAACAAGACTACATGTAAAGGTTAGATTAATAAACCGTGAGACAGGAGAAATCAAAGAACAAGAAATTTACTTAGGAGATTTCCCTTTAATGACAGATAGTGGAACTTTTGTTATTAATGGTGCAGAAAGAGTTGTAGTAAGCCAATTAGTACGTTCACCAGGATGTTATTATGCACAAGAATTTGATACAAAAACAGGAAAAAGAACATATACATCTACAATAATGCCACTTCGTGGTGCTTGGCTTGAATATGAAACAGATGGAAATGATATATTCTATGTACGTGTTGATAGAACAAGAAAAGTACCTGTAACAACATTATTAAAAGCATTAGGAGTTGTATCAGATGATCAAATTAGAGAATTATTTGGTGATGAAGAATTAATTACAGCAACAATTGCTAAAGAAACAGTAAAAGAGCAAGATGAAGCTTTAATCGAAATATATAAAAAGTTAAGACCAGGTGAATTACCAACAGCAGATGCAGCAAGAAACTTATTTAATGGATTATTCTATGATAATAAAAGATATGATTTAGCAAAAGTAGGAAGATACAAATTTAATCAAAAATTAAATTTAGCAACAAGAATCAAAGGAAGAGTAGCTGCAGAAGATATCATAGATAGCGAAACAGGAGAAGTTTTTGTACAAGCAGGAGAAGTTATTTCAGAAAAAATAGCAGAAGATATTCAAAATGCAGGAATAAATGTAGTTGATATAACTCTTGGAGATAGAAAAATCAGAATTATCGGAAATAACACTGTTAATATTCATAAAGTATTACCAGATGTTGACTTAAGCAAATTACATTTTAAAGAATTAGTTAATTATAATGTATTAAAAAATATTATAGACAACACAGATAAAAAAGATTTAGTTAAAGTATTAGAAGAAAGATACAATGAATTAGTACCAAAACATATAACAACAGAAGATATTATAGCTTCTATTAGTTATTTATTAAATCTTTCACATGGATTAGGAGAACCAGATGATATAGACCATTTAGCAAATCGTAGAATTCGTTGTGTTGGAGAATTATTACAAAATCAATTTAGAATTGGTTTAACAAGATTAGAAAGAGTTGTTCGTGAAAGAATGACAATTCAAGACTTAGATGTTGTAACACCACAAACATTAATTAACACAAAACCAATAACATCAGCAATAAGAGAATTCTTTGGAAGTTCACAATTGTCACAATTTATGGATCAAACAAACCCACTTTCAGAATTAACACATAAAAGAAGAATTTCAGCATTAGGACCTGGAGGATTAACAAGAGAAAGAGCAGGATTTGAAGTTCGTGACGTTCATTATACTCACTATGGTAGATTATGTCCTATTGAATCTCCAGAAGGACCAAACATAGGATTAATATCAGCACTTTCATCATTTGCTAGTATAAATGAATATGGATTTATAGAAACACCATATAGAAAAGTTGATCCTAAAACTCATAAATTAACAGATATTGTTGAATATATGAGCGCAGATGTAGAAGATAACTTTATTATAGCTCAAGCATCTGAACCAGTAGACAAAAACGGAAAATTTGTAAATAAAAGAATTAGAGTTAGATATAAAAATGAAATTATAGAAGTTGAAAGTGAAAAAGTTCAATATGTAGACGTTTCACCAAAACAATTAGTATCTGTTGCTGCAGCAATGATTCCATTCTTAGAGCATGATGATGCAAAAAGAGCATTAATGGGTGCAAACATGCAACGTCAAGCTGTACCATTAATGATTACAGAAAGCCCAATTATAGGAACTGGAATAGAATACAGAGCAGCAAAAGACTCAGGAATTTTAATATTAGCTGAAGATGATGGAGTTATAGAAAAAGTAACAGGAGATGCTATAACAGTTAAATATAAAAATGGAAAAACAGTTGTACATAAATTACGTAAGTTCAAAAGAACAAATGGTGGAACATGTATTAACCAAAAACCAATTGTAAAAGTTGGAGAAAAAGTTAAAAAAGGTGATGCAATAGCTGATGGACCATCTACACAAAATGGAGAAATGGCACTTGGTAAAAACGTTTTAGTAGCTTTCTCTACATGGGAAGGATACAACTATGAGGATGCTATTTTAATAAACGAAAAATTAGTAAAAGAAGATGTATTTACATCAATACACATAGAAGAATATGATTGCGAATGCCGTGATACAAAATTAGGACCAGAAGAAATAACAAGAGATATTCCAAATGTTGGTGATGATTCATTAAAAGACTTAGATGAAAACGGAATTATAAGAATTGGTGCTGAAGTAAGACCAGGAGATATATTAGTTGGTAAAGTTACTCCAAAAGGAGAAACAGATTTAACAGCTGAAGAAAGATTATTAAGAGCTATATTCGGAGAAAAAGCTAGAGAAGTAAGAGATACATCTTTAAGAGTACCACATGGAGAAGCTGGAACAATAGTTGATGTAAAAATATTTACTAGAGACAATTCAGATGAATTAGGACCTGGAGTAAATCAAATTATTAGATGTTATATCGCAACAAAAAGAAAGATTTCTGTTGGTGATAAGATGGCTGGACGTCATGGTAACAAAGGTGTTATTTCAAGAGTATTACCAGAAGAAGATATGCCATTTATGCCAGATGGTACACCAATTGATATATTATTAAATCCATTAGGTGTTCCTTCTCGTATGAACTTAGGTCAAGTGTTAGAAGTTCACTTAGGTGGAGCTGCAAAGGCTTTAGGATGGAAAATATCTACACCAGTATTTGATGGTGCTACAGAACAAGATGTTAAAGAAGTCTTAAAAGAAGCAGGAATGAGTGAAGATGGAAAAATGACATTATATGATGGAAGAACAGGAGATCCATTTGATAAACCAATTACAGTTGGTGTAATGTACATGTTAAAATTACATCATTTAGTTGATGATAAAATACATGCTCGTTCAACTGGACCATACTCATTAGTAACACAACAACCTTTAGGAGGTAAAGCACAATTTGGTGGACAACGTTTCGGAGAAATGGAAGTTTGGGCTCTAGAAGCTTATGGAGCATCATATACATTACAAGAAATGTTAACTGTAAAATCAGATGATGTTGTAGGTAGAGTAAAAACTTATGAAGCAATAGTAAAAGGCGAAAATGTTCCTGAACCAGGAGTACCAGAAAGCTTTAAAGTATTAGTTAAAGAATTACAATCTTTAGGATTAGATGTTCGTTTATATTCTGAAGATAACCAAGAATTAGAAATAAAAGAAAATATCGAAGAAGGTATTGAATACGATCCAGAACGAGAAAAGAAATTACTAGCAGAAGAAGAAGTAATTAGTGATGGAGATTTAGATGGTTATGGAGAAGAATCAGCTGAAGAAGAAATGTTATTAAATAATTCAGAAGAAAGTGATGAACTATTTGAAGAATTAGACGATGAAGGTGATGAATTATTATTTGACAATGATTTGGCTAATGATAATCTAGATAATGATGAAGATATTATTGAATAATATTAAAAATAAAATTAAATAGACTGCAAAAAGTTTAAAAGCGACAAGAGGGAATTGCTCAGGCGGTGGATAGTCTTCTTAAACTGTTTTGCGGTCACCCAAGTTAAGCTTTTGTAATGTTAAATTACTAAAAACTTATGCAATTTTTAATTGCAAACATATTAATCGAGGGGGAAATAAGGCGTGGATGAATTAGATATTTTTAATAAATTAAAAATAGGAATTGCATCAGATGAGCAAATAAGAGAATGGTCAAAAGGTGAAGTAAAAAAACCAGAGACTATAAACTACAGAACATTAAAACCAGAAAAAGATGGTTTGTTTTGTGAAAGAATATTTGGACCAACAAAAGACTGGGAATGTCATTGTGGTAAATATAAAAGAGTAAGATATAAAGGGATTGTTTGTGATAGATGTGGTGTTGAAGTAACAAAATCAAAAGTTAGACGTGAAAGAATGGGACATATTGAACTTGCAGCTCCAGTTGCACACATTTGGTACTTTAAAGGAATCCCAAGTAGAATTGCACTAATGTTAGATATCTCACCAAGAAATCTAGAAAAAGTTATCTATTTTGCATCATATATTGTTACAGATAAAGGTGAAACAGGATTAGAACAATGCCAAATATTAAACGAAAAAGAATACCATGAAGCAGAAGAAAAATATGGTAGAGGTTCTTTTAAAGCAAGAATGGGAGCAGAAGCATTAGAAGAATTATTAAAAAATGTAGACTTAGATAAATTATCAGAAGAAATAAAAAAAGAATTAGAAGGAGCAAGTGAACAAAAAAGAGTTAAATTAGTAAAAAGATTAGATACAGTAGAATCATTTAGAATTTCAGGAAATAGACCTGAATGGATGATTATGAATGTTGTTCCAGTTATTCCACCAGAATTAAGACCAATGGTACAATTAGATGGTGGTAGATTTGCTACTTCTGACTTAAATGATTTATATAGAAGAGTTATTAATAGAAATAACAGATTAAAAAGATTATTAGAACTTGGAGCACCAGAAATTATTGTACGTAATGAAAAAAGAATGTTACAAGAATCTGTAGATGCTTTAATTGATAATGGAAGAAGAGGAAGACCTGTTACAGGTGCTGGAAATAGACCTTTAAAATCATTATCAGATATGTTAAAAGGAAAACAAGGTAGATTCCGTCAAAACTTACTTGGAAAACGTGTTGACTATTCAGGACGTTCAGTTATCGTTGTTGGACCAGAGCTTAAAATATATCAATGTGGTGTTCCAAAGGAAATGGCAGTTGAGCTATTTAAACCATTTGTTATGAAAGAATTAGTTGGAAGAGGAATAGCACATAATATTAAAAATGCAAAAAGAATGGTAGAAAGATTGCACCCAGAAGTATGGGGAATATTAGAAGACGTTATAAAAGATCATCCAGTAATGTTAAACCGTGCTCCTACACTACACAGACTTGGTATTCAAGCATTCGAACCAGTATTAGTTGAAGGTAGAGCTATTAAACTTCATCCATTAGTTTGTACAGCATTCAATGCTGACTTCGATGGTGACCAAATGGCTGTACATTTACCATTATCACCAGAAGCACAAGCAGAATCAAGATATTTAATGCTATCAACAAACAACTTACTTAAACCACAAGATGGTAAACCAGTTGCTACACCTAGACTAGATATGATTTTAGGAAGTTATTACTTAACAATGGTATTAGATGGCGAAAAAGGAGAAGGAAAATATTTCAAAGATCCTGATGAAGCTATTATGGCCTTCGAAAATCATGAAGTAGGTATACATGCAAAAATCTATGTTAGAAAAACAGTAGAAATTGATGGAGAGCCAAAAACAAGCAAGGTAGAAACAAGTGTTGGAAGAATTATATTTAACCAAGGAATACCACAAGATTTAGGATTTATAGACAGAAAAGAAGATCCATTCCAATACGAAATAAGTTTCCCAGTTGTTAAAAAGACAATGGGACAAATAATTGAAAGAGTAATTAGAACTCATGGATTAACAGAATCAGCAGAAGTAATAGATTATATAAAAGCATTAGGATTTAAGTATGCAACACTTGCTGGTATTACATATTCAATGGATGACGTAAAAGTTCCACCAGCTAAAAAAGAATTATTAAAAGAGGCAGATAGCAGAGTTGAAAATATCAGAAAACAATATGCTAGAGGTTTAATTACTGATGAAGAAAGATATAATGCAGTAATTAGTGTATGGGAAGAAACAACTAACCAAGTAAGTCATGCAATGGAAGACAATTTTGATGACTTAAACCCAGTATATATGATGGTTAAATCAGGATCTAGAGGTAACATGAACCAATTAAGACAAATCGCAGGTATGCGTGGACTTATGGCTAGTACAACAGGTAAAGCAGTTGAAATTCCAATTAAATCATCATTTGCTGAAGGATTAGACGCATTAGAGTACTTTATATCAGCCCATGGAGCTCGTAAAGGACTTTCTGATACAGCTTTAAGAACAGCAGACTCTGGATATTTAACAAGAAGATTAGTAGATGTTGCACAAGATATAATTGTTAGAGAATATGACTGTGGAACAGATGAAGGAATTATCGTTTATGACATTAAAGATGGAAATCAAATAATAGAAAAAATGCAAGAAAGACTAATTGGTAGATATGCAGTAGAAGATGTAATTGATCCAAAAACTAAAGAAGTTATTGTTGACACTGAAACAATGATAACAGAAGATATAGCTGAAAAAATAGTAGAAGCAGGAATAGAAAAATTACAAGTACGTTCTGTACTAGGATGTCATTCAAAACATGGAGTATGTCAAAAATGTTATGGTATGGGATTAGCAAGAAGAGATTTAGTTTCAATTGGTGAAGCTGTGGGTATTATTGCAGCTCAATCAATTGGTGAACCAGGTACACAGCTTACAATGAGAACAATTCACTCAGGTGGTGTAGCAGGTGTAGCAGATATTACACAAGGTCTTCCAAGGGTTGAAGAATTATTTGAAGCTAGAAAACCAAAAGGATTAGCAATTATTACTGAAATTGATGGTAAAGTAAAAATTAAAGAAACAAAGAAAAAGAAAGAAGTTGTTATTACAAATAACAGCGAATCTAAGACATATACAATACCATTTGGATCAAATTTAAAAGTAAAAAACGGTGATATAGTAGAAGCATGTGATCCATTAATTGAAGGTTCAATTAATCCAAGCGAAATCTTAGCAATAAAAGGACCAGAAGGTGTTTATGAATATTTAATATCTGAAGTACAAAAAGTATATAGAAATCAAGGTGTTGATATTAATGATAAGCATATTGAAGTTATTGGTAGACAAATGCTTAAGAAAGTAAGAGTTGAAGACAATGCAGATACAGATATGTTCCCAGGTTCATTAATAGATATGTATGACTTTGAAGACAAAAATACAGAAGCAGTAGAAAACGGAAAGAGACCAGCAACAGGAAAAAGAGTTTTACTTGGTATTACAAAAGCATCACTTGCAACAGAAAGTTTCTTATCTGCTGCATCATTCCAAGAAACAACAAGAGTATTAACAGAAGCAGCTGTAAAAGGAAAAGTAGACGATCTAGTTGGATTAAAAGAAAATGTTATAATTGGTAAGTTAATTCCAGCAGGTACAGGAATGAAAAAATATCAAAATACACATATTAGCACTGAAGAAGAACTTGAAAAAGTTTCAGATGTAAATAGTGAAAATTAAAATAAAAAAGGTTTTAGAATATGTATTTATTCTAAAACCTTTTTTTATTTCCTAGAGAAATTATATCCCAAAAATATTTGCATAGAAAATTTATGAAATAAGCTTGTTCGGTTAATGAACTCAACCAACAAAGTTAATCAAAAATTTTATAAACGAATAGGAACTAATATTTTAAATTAAAATTTTCGAGGTTTCACGGGTTATCCGTAAGCTAGCGCTACTCAAGCTTTTAATTTAAAATATTAGTTTCCTATTCATATAAAGCAAATTAAGCTTGGTTTATTCTAAAAATAAAATAAAAAATTAAAAAGGTAGTAATTTTAGGTAATTTATGATATAATAAAAAAGGATGATTAAAAATAAAAGGAGAGAATATATGCAAAATAATAGAAAAGTGTTTGATGTATTAATGTCAAAAACTAAAATTTATTTAGCTATGATTTTTATATTGTTAGTAATTATAAGTGCTGAGAATAGAACGATGATAGTTCCATCTATAATTATATATGTTGGAATTGTAATTTATTCTTATTATACTAACAATAAAAGAAAAAGTGAAATATCTGAAACATTACAAGATTTAACATTAACAGTAGATACAGCAGCAAAAACAAGTTTAATTAGTTCACCATTTCCATTAATAATATTACAAACAGATGGAAATATAATATGGAGAAGCTCAAAGTTCAACTCTGAATTTGCAAATATAGATATAAACAAATATATTGATGATTTAACTATAGATATAAAAAGTGAAATAAAAAATAGACAAGATGGAAACAATAAAGATATTTTAAGAAAAATCGAAATAGGAAACAAAACATATCAAATAAAGGGCAGATATGTAGATACCAAAAGAAAAGACAAAAGAAACAAAAAAGAATATATGATAATATTGTATTTTATTGATGACACAGAAAATATAAAACTTCAAAAAGAATATAGAGATTCTAAATCATGTGTTGGAGTATTAGTAATAGATAATTACGAAGAAACAATACAACAATTAGAAAGTGAAGAAAGACCACAAGTTATTGCACAAATAGATAAATGTATATATGATTGGACAAATCTAACTAATGGTATATTAATAAAGCAAGAAAGAGATAGATACATTTATTTCTTTGAACAAAGATATTTAGAAGAAGTAAAAGAAGATAAATTTAGTGTTTTAGATAAAATAAAGGAAATTGATACTAAAGAAAAAGTACAATTTACTTTAAGTATTGCAATATCAAACGAAGGAAATACTGATAAAGATAAATATAAATCTGTACAAGCTGCTATGGATATTGTTTTAGGACGTGGTGGAGATCAAGCTGTAATTAGAGAAAATGAAATATATAAATTTTATGGTGGTAGAGCACAAGAAGTTGAAAAGAGAACAAAGGTAAAAGCCAGAGTTGTTGCTCATGCATTAGAAAATTTAATAAAAGAATCTAATAAAGTTATGATAATGGGACATACAAATCCAGATATGGATTGTATAGGAGCAAGTATGGGAATATACAGATTAGCAAAAAGCTTGAATACAAATGCTTATATTGTTAATAATGAACATACACCAACATTACAAGCTTTTGAAAAATCTATGGAAAAAGATGAGGAATATGAAGATATTATAATAAACAAAGAAGTTGCATTAGAAAACATAGATGAAGAAACTTTATTGGTTGTTGTAGATACTCATAAATCAAACTATGTAGAAGCACCAGAATTATTAGAAAAGGCTAAAAAAATAGTAATAGTAGATCATCATAGAAGAAGTGCAGACTTTATAGAAGAAGCAACTCTTACTTTCCAAGAAGTATATGCATCATCAGCTGCAGAGTTAGTAACAGAGCTTTTACAATATGTAGATGTAAAAGTAGAATTAAAAACAATAGAAGCAGAAAGTTTATATGCTGGAATTATGATGGATACAAAAAACTTTACATTTAAAACAGGAGTTAGAACATTTGAAGCAGCAGCATATTTAAGAAGATGCGGAGTAGATATTATAAGAGTAAAAAAATGGTTCCAAAGCGATTTTGCAAGTTATAATAAAATTGCTGATATAGTAAAAAATGCAGAAATTGTTAATGACACAATTGCTATTTCTATATATGATGAAAAGACTAAAGATACAAGTTTAGTATGTGCAAAAGCTGCAGATGAGCTTTTAACAATAAGTGATATTACCGCATCATTTGTAATAGGTAACTTAGGAGATAAAATATGTATTAGTGGAAGGTCAATAGGAGATATAAATGTACAAATAATATTAGAAAAATTAGGTGGCGGAGGTCATATTACTTTAGCAGGAGCACAAGTAGAAGGTATGACAATAGAAGAAACTAAACAAGAATTAATAAATAGAATAAATGAATATTTTTCAGAAATTGAAAGTTAAAATTATTGCAAATCCCCCCCCGGAACCAGTGACAATTTGTCATTGATTCCGGGGGTTATTTGCAATTGTGAATTTTTTATAAATTTGTCTTAATTTGTTGCCTTTTTTTTATATATTTGCTATACTAATATCATGAAATTATAGGAGTGAGTAGTTTTGGAAAAAAAGCCAAATAACAAAAGAATAAAAGAGCAAAGTAAAAAGAGTAAAAAAAATAATAAAAAGAAAACATGGAAAAAAATATTATTAATTATTATATTAATATTAGTTATAGCAGGCAGTTGTTTTGCATATAAAGTATATAAAAATGGTTGGGGATTAAGTGGAATGCTTGCTACAATGGTAGGACATGATGAAAATACAAAGAAAAATTTAGGGGAATTTAAGACTTTAATATTAGGTATTAGTACAGATCAAGAAAATGTAGAATTAACAGATACTATTATGGTAGCATCATATAATCCTAATACTCAAAAGGCTACATTGTTATCAATCCCTAGAGATACATATACAGGAAAAAATCCTGCAAAAGCAACAGCATATGAAAAAATAAATGCATTATATAGTAGAAAAAGCGATCCGCAAACTACTTTAGATGCAGTAAACCAATTAACAGGATTAGATATAAAATATTATGTTGTAATAAAAACTGAGGCATTAATAAAGTTAGTTGATGCAATTGACGGTGTTAATTTCAATGTTCCAATAAATATGGATTATGATGATAAGAGCCAAGATTTGCATATTCATTTAAAAGCTGGAGAACAAAAGCTAGATGGTGATAAAGCAGAACAATTAGTAAGATTTAGACACAATAATAATGGTACTTCATATCCAGAAGAATATGGAGACAATGACCTTGGAAGAATGAGGACTCAAAGAGAATTTATAATGCAAGTAATGAAACAAACTCTAAAACCAGAAAATGTATTTAAAATAGGAAAAATTATAGAAGTAGCTGAAAAATATGTTATTACAAATATTGACTTTGAAGCTGCGAAAGATTATATTCCTTATGCTGTAGAATTTAACACAGATAATTTATTAACAGAATCATTACCAGGAACAACTCCAAATTGGAGTACAACTAATAATGTAAGTATATTTGTTGTAGACAAAAAAGCAACACAAAAATTAGTACAAGAATTATTTTATGATAGAGATATAGAAAATAATGGAGAAAGTACATCTGAAGAAAATACTACTTCTAAAAGTACAACAAATTCTAATAAAAACAGTTCAGATTTAAAACTAGAAGTATTAAATGGAAGTGGAGAAAGTAAGAAGTTACAAACAGTAGTAAATAGATTACAAAATGCTGGTTTTAATGTAACAAGAACAGGAAACACAAATACAACTTCAAAAACTACCATAATAAATAAGAAAAATGTACAAGATACAACATTAAAGAATATAAAAGAAGCAATCGAAACAGGTACAATTACATCTAGTGAATCAAGTTCAAGCAAAGTTGATATTACAATAATAATAGGAAAAGATTATAAGTAATATATTAACAATAAAATAAGATAAGAGATTTATTTACTCTTATCTTATTTTATAAAATTAATTCTATATAGTTTATTTCTCTTTCGTTTATAGAATATTTTATAACATAAAAATATCAATATTAATATAAAAAGTCCATATAATATATAATTTAATAATTTAGATTTTTCTACGTTATGAGATGCTATTAGATCAGAAGTATATTCAATACCATTTATTTCATATTTTACTTTTCCTAAAACTTCATTTTCATCTATAGGTGCAGAAATTTTATCATTTAAAGTTATTTCAGGATTAAATTGTTCATTTGAATTAGAGTTTTTTATTAAGGCTGGTATAGAATCTTTTATCAACAAATCCAAATTTTTAGTTTCTTTAGAAGCATTTTTTACTTCAATCTGCTTTATAATATCATTTTTATCAACTATATTTTTAATAGAATAATTAGAATATACATATTCATACAAAGATTTAGTATCTCCAAATCTATCAGAACTTCCCAAAACTACACATATTAATTCTAAATTATCTTTATATGCTGAAGATACTAAACATTCTCCAGCTTGTGAAGTATACCCAGTTTTTCCTGATGTTAAATATTTATAGTAATTTTTATTATTTGGTATTAAAAGTTCATTTGTAGAAGTATAAGTTCTATTTTGATGTTTGTTTGTAGAAGGGATTGCGCAAGATGCACTACCAGCTATTTTTCTAAAAGTTTCGTTTTTCATACAATACTTCATTAATATAGATAAGTCATTAGCAGTTGTATAATGATTTTCATCATGTTTTCCATAAGTGTTTGTAAAATGTGTATTTTGCATATTTAATTCGTTTGCTTTTGTATTCATCATTGATACAAAACTATCAATAGAACCTCCAATATATTCAGCTAAAATATTTGCAGCATCATTTGCTGAATGAACTAATAGTAATTGTAGTAATTGCTCAACTGTAAGTTGTTCTCCTATTTCTATATTTGCAGTTGAATATCCATCTGGAATAGACATTATAGAATCATAACTTGCTGTTACCACATCATTTAAATTAGAGTTTTCTAATGTTAGAATTGCAGTTAGTATTTTTGTGGTACTTGCAGGATACATTTTTTTATTTTCATTTTTGCTGTAAAGAATTTTATTTGTATTATTGTCTATTAAAATTGCAGAATTTGAAGAGATAGAAGGGTCATCATCATTAGCAAATACAGTAATTGGATATAAAAGTATTAAAAGCAAAATTATAATTATAGTTAATATTTTTTTATTATTTATTTTCATTTTAGTTCTCCTCAATCTATAAAATACTATACCGTATTTTATAGAAATTTTCAATATAAATTGATAGTTAAATTTATATTAGTATTATTTTATTAAAAAGAAAGAAGGTTTTAATTATGGAATTAACAAAAAAACAAAAAATCATATTAATAATAGCTACAATAATTGTAGCATTATTAGGAGCTTATTATATTTATACAAGAGATAAAGAAATTAAAAATAACGAAGAAAATTTAGATGCTATAGTGAATTCAGAGATAACTGAAGATGAATCAAGCGAAGAAAAAAAAGAATCACAATATAGTGATAGTACAATAATGGTACATGTGTCAGGAGCTGTTAATCAAGAAGGAATTGTAGAGTTAAAAGAGAAAAGTAGAATTGCTGATGCAATAGATAAAGCAGGAGGATTAAAGGATAATGCTTATATTGAAAAAATCAATTTGGCATATGTCCTTGAAGATGGAATGAAAATACACATACCAAATGTAAATGAAAAAACAGAAAATCAAAACTTATCAACAAATATATCTAATAATGTAGAAGAATATGTTACCAAAAATAGTGGTATACAAATAGAAAATATTAA